>JBGOVF010000312.1:0-3820 GCA_041477975.1 Tepidiformaceae bacterium | reverse complement strand
CCCGACCTGCGGTTGAACCTGGTGGCCTCGGGCGATCAGCGCGCGGCGAACGGCCTCTTCGAACGAGTTCTCCGTGGCCGCCAGCGGGTCCATCGTTTGCATACCAAGGATCGCCGTCCTTGGATTACGGACGAACTCGAGGTAGCGTTTCAGCATCTGTGACCCGGCCTGCTGTGAAACGATGTCTTCGGCCCGCAACGAATGGACAAGAGTCATGCTCCGCCGCGCGCGAGTGACGGCCACGTTCAGCCGTCTTCCGCCACCTTCCGCGTTGATCGGTCCGAAACGGTTGAAGGGCTTGCCGGTCGCAACCGTCGGGCCGTATCCGATGCTTAGGATGACGTGGTCGCGCTCGTCCCCCTGAACGTTCTCCAGGTTCTTCACGAAGAAAGGCTCCGGCCGCTCGCCGGCGAAGCGTTCGTCGAGGTCGGATGCAGCGGCTCGCCGGCTGTCAATCAGGGCGCCGATTAGATCGGCCTGCGCTCGAGAGAGTGCGACCACGCCGATGCTCTCGTCGTCAGGACATGTTCGCATCATCTCGAATACCAGTTCGACACACTTCTCGGCCTCTACGACATTCGTCCTGGTAGCTCCTGAGTCGTAACGCCCGTTGGAGAGGTACATGTCGTTGAGCCCGATTCCGCCCACCGACAGTTGGGGCGACGGAAACACATGGAGTCGGTCGGCGTAGAACTCGTGGTTCGAGTAGCGGATGAGGTCTTCGTGCCTACTGCGGTAGTGGACCTGAAGATACCGCTCCCCCACGCCCGAGCCGATCAGCCCGGCGAGAGCCTCCAGGATGCTGTCACGCCCTTTTAGGGCGTTTACGTCCACGTCGGGGAGTTCGTCGTCGTCGCTCCACTCCTCTTCCTCGTCGTCCGCCGCGCGCCGGAAAAAGCTCGTTGGCGGCAACTGCTTCTCATCTCCGACGACAATGACCTGCTTGGCGCGGGCGATCGCTGGCATCGCGTCCTCGGGGAAGACTTGCGACGCCTCGTCGAAAACGACCGCATCAAAGTTCATTGTCTCGGACGCCAAGGGGCTGCGCGGCAGGTATTGGCTGACGGCGAGTGGGCTCATCATGAAGCATGGCTTCAGAGCCTGTACCAGGTTCGGAATCTGCCTGAAAAGGCGTCGTACAGGCATGAGGTTCCGTTTTCGAGAAAGCTGGCCCCTGAGAGTCGCGACTTCGCCCGCCGCCGCCTTCGTGGCGTAGCGGTCAGGGTAACGGCGGAAGACTCGGCGCCGGATCTCGTCTCGCCCAGCCGCAGTCGATTCACGGTCGAGGTTGGCAAACTCTTCCAGGAGGCGATTGTGCCCTTCGGTGGCGAAAGTGCGGAGCGCAGGCTCGCGGGCATATACCGTTTCGAGCCAGCAGCCCAGCACACGACGGTCAACAATGCCCGGAATGTCCTCAGCCTTGTCAGTGACAGCGCGGATGTGCGCCACGGCCCCCGCCCCCATGGCTTGATCGAACTCCCCGACAGCCTCTCGATAAGCCAACCAGCTCGTCGCATCGTCGGCGTGCGCTGAAAGGTCCTGCGCCCATTCAGCGAGGCCATCGAAAGGAGCGCGCGACCACGATCCCCATGGCGACGCGGTCGGGTCGAAGTGTTGTTCCACCGAGGTCAGGCGCCTGGCAAACTCGGAGCACGCGACTTCGCACCGCCGACGTTCCGTTAAGTATCGCTCGGTTGCCAGGGGTTGAACTGCGTGCGCCAACAACCCGCCCTGGGCAATGCCCGGAGCCAGAGCCAAGAGCTTCTCTGTCCAGCTGATGGCGACGAGGAGGTGTTCCCAATCAGTCTCGAACCCTTGAAATCGAGCACCAAGGTCGGCGGAGAACGCTGCACGCCGAGAATCTGCGTCGCGTTCGATGGACGTGACGTGAACCGCCGCGTCCAATATCTCGGCCAATTCGCCGAGCGAGTTGACTTCGCGCTTCAAGCGAGGCCTGACAGCCGCGAGCACTTTTGCAAGTTGTGTGATCAGGCCGGCAGCCGCCCGTGAGGGCGCCAGCGTGGAGTCCATTGGCGCGTCGATCTGCCCGGGCCGGCCGAGCAACCAGTCTTCGAGGGAGCCAAGCTTTCCGAACTTCTCAGTGGCCGCCCGGCGAAGGCCGTGGAGCTTCGCCGAAGCGTCCAAGAGCGCCGGTGGCAGCGCGCTGTTGAGGGGTTCGCTTGCCAGAAGCGATGCCGTGGCGAGGCGATCGGTCTCAACATCGTCCCACGACGTTCCGCGGTTTCTGAACCGGTGCCCGAACTCCGCACGCAGCGTCGCCGAGAGCCGCTCCCAATGTTCCCGTTCGCTGCGAACCTCGAGTGCCTGCTCGATCGCACTGGCCGCTTCGTCGAGATCGAGGCGACCGGAAGTCCGCTTCCATCCGGCGATGGTGCGTTGGTCCCGCTTGAACTGGTTTCCGAGCCGCCTCAGGAAGCTGCGGTGGTCAGTGCGGTAGCGGACGAGCATCTGGGGATCGACGGCGGCGATGAAATCCTCAGAGAAGGCGGCCAGTAGAACGGCTTCGTGGTTGGCGAGGTTCGCCTCCGCGGTCCGGCCATCGCTCAGTAGGTCGCCGCTCGCCTCAGTGGACGACGCCGTGGTCCACGAAGCCGGGACTGGCGCCAACGAAGTTACCCAGGCGCCCAGAGCCAGGACGTTGCGTGCCTCCGACCGGGTAACCGGGTCCGGGCGCCCTAGCGATGCGGCCAGCTCGGCGATCGACGAGCGGGCCTGTTCGATCGCGTCCGGCAGCCCTGAGATCGTAGTGAGCAGTGGTTCTGTTTCGAGGACGCGTCCCTCCCACCGATCGCCAAGCAAGTTGCGGATGTCTGCCGAACGCGCCTGAACCTGCGTCACATTCGACTTCAGGGTGTCGAAGTCCAGATTCGGTAGTTGGTCGCCGAAGTGCGGGGCGAGTTGATTCAGCAGCCCGCTGCGCCGCAGGTGCGCTTCTTGTTCAAGCTCCGAAAGCCGCCGAACTCGCGGCAGTACGTTCGAATCCAGCCAAACGGCTGGGACCGGACCGGCGTTGGATTCGAGGTGCCGGAGCAGGTCGATGAGCCTGAGCACGGCTAGCTCGTCGGCCGGGACTTCCGTCCCGATTACGCCGGCTACATTTCTGCCGAGGCCCGCGAGGGCTTCCGCGGCGGCCACCACCGTGGCCATGTCGGCGCGAACAGAGTTCGCCAGAGTGACGGTGCTGGACGATGGGCGGAGTGCCAGCCAGCGGCTGACCAGATGGCCGCGAAACTCGGCCCTCCGCTCAGCGATCACGACGGCGAAACTTCGCAACTGTTCCCGGCGATGCTGTGTGAGGTGCTCGGCGTCGATAACTTCCAGTTCGACATGCGGCGCGGCCCGGAGACTGGCGAATTGGCCGTGTCCCTGGTAGAGCGTTATCCCTAATGGCTCCCGCGGGCGGTGAAGAGCCCTCACGAAGCCGTTCAATTCCGCGCGTCTGTCCCGCAGTCTCGAGTAGTTGAAGTCGTCACGTGTCATCTGACGCGGATCGTCGAGCGACTCCCGGAGCTGTTGATACACGTTCGCCTTACGGCCCCGTTCACTGTGAAGGTCAAGGCAGAAGGCGCCCAGGTCGCTCGCCTCTAACCGTCGTTTGACAACGTCGAGCGCGGCCGTCTTTTCACTAACGAAGAGCACTGACTTGCCGCGGGCCAGCAGGGCGCCGATGACGTTCGCGATCGTCTGGCTCTTGCCGGTGCCCGGCGGCCCGTGGATCACCAGGTGCTGGCCGCTCAAAGCCTGCTCTACTGCCAGAACCTGGCTGTAGTCGGCCGGCAAGGCGAGCAGTTGGTCACCT
>JBGOVF010000390.1:0-3338 GCA_041477975.1 Tepidiformaceae bacterium | reverse complement strand
GGCAGGCGAAGCATAATCAGCCCCGGGTTGGCAGCACTCAGCGTCTCGTAGTCCAGTCCCAGCTTTTCCATGATCCCGCCCGCGTAGTTCTCGACCACGACATCGGCGGTGGCGATAAGGCGTTTCGCAAGGGCTGCGCCTTCCGGGGCGCGGAGGTTGATCGTGATCCCTCGCTTGCCACGGTTGACCGCATTGAACACGTGGCTGTGCTCGTGAATTGCGAGTGCGGGGTCGTCGCCAGGCGGCCGGGAGCCGCGCCACCAGTCGAAGTGCGTGTGACTCTCGACCTTGATCACGTCCGCGCCGAAGGCGGCCAGGTTGAGTGGGACCATCGGGCCGGCCCAGCCCATGGAGAGATCGACGACGCGCAGGCAGCCGTCCAGCCAGGGCCCGGTTTCCGCTGGCGATCGCGTGGCGCGGCTCGTGCTCGCCTGGGCGCGCGCGGGCGGGCCCGGCACCCGGTACGTGCGTCCAGCGGGCGTCGTCACGGTCTTCCAGGAGTCACGCGCCGCGAGCTGCGGGGAATCGAGCACCTCGGGCATCGTCGGGTGGCCCGATGCGGGGATGCGATGCCGCTGCAGCTCGTGGTAGGCCTCCCAGCGGGTCCGTTTGGCGAACCAGGGCAACAGGTATTCGTCGAGCGCGGCAACGTTCGCGCCACGGTCCACGCCATTCGCGAAGCGCGCGTCGCTTGGCAGCTCCGGGTGGCCGACCAGCTTGCAGAGTTGGACCCACTGGCGATAGAGCGCCGCGTGCAAGCCCACGTGACCGTCCTTGCAGGCGAGCGTGGCGAGCGTGGCCTGCGTCGCGGCGAACCGGTTGCCGACGCGTTCCCGGACGTTGCCGAGGTACTGGAACGCGATGGCGTCGTAGATGGTCGTGCCTGCTACCGTCTCCACGAGCGGTACATCGATCAGGCCGGCCCGGGCGGCTGGTTCCCCATGGCTGACGAATTCGCGCAGCGCGGCGATTGCCGCGAACAGCCCGCCGACGAACTGCACCTGGGCGCCCGGCGGCCCAACCGGCTCGCGGCCCGGCTCGCCCACGGCTGACATCCAGCCCCCGGCAGCCTGCAGCAAGAGGTCGGTGGCCGGCCTCTCGGCCCACGAGCTTTCCAGCCCCCAGGGAGTAATCCAGATGACGCGCGCCTTTTCGGCGATCCGCGCCATTTGCTCGCGAGTTTCCGGCGTCACCGAGACATCGGTGATAAGCGTGCCGCCGGGCGCCACCACGATGTGCGGCCGCGCGCCGAACGTCGCGTCCTGGCCAAGGAACGCGCCGATGTCCTCGGGGTCGAGCGCCGTTTCGTGCGCGACTTCAGCGCCGTACTGCCGCAGCAGCCAGCCAACGTAGGCCGCAGCGATGCCGTACGAGGCGACCGAGTACCTGTGCCCGGTGAGGAGGTCCATGGGGGCGCATCTTACGAGGAAACGTGCCCGCTCTGTAGCCGCGGCCCAGTGGGCCGCATGATTCGGGTGACGGCCCCTATTCTTGGAACACCGCCTGCAACTCGAACGGCACCGTCGCCACGAGCTGGTCGTAGGCGCAGGCGGCCGGCGGCTTGTCGGGGCGCCAGCGGCGGAAAGTGGCGGCATGGCGGAAGCGGTTGCCCTGGAGGTAATCGAACGTCACTTCGCAGACCAGTCCCGGGCGCAACCGCACCCAGCTCTGGTCCTTTCCGCTCGACCAGCGGCTGACCCCGCCGGGCGTGCGGCCGTGTCCGAATCCCTGCGATTCATCCTCGGTCTTGTAGGGATCGAAGAGGGCGATCAGGTCGCGCTTTTCTTGCGCGTTGAAGCTGGAGCTGTGGCCAACGTAGTTCAGCGTCCCGTCGGAGTCGTAGAGGCCGAGGAGGATGGCGCCGACCGAGCGGCCCTCTTCGCCGCGGTTCCAGCGGTAGCCCGCGACCACGCAATCGACCGTCCGCAGGTGCTTGATCTTCTGCATCACGCGTTTGCCGGGCTGGTAGTGATCGTCGAGGCGCTTGGCGATGACGCCGTCGAAGCCCGCTCCCTCAAAGCGTGTGAACCAGTCGCGGGCAACGGCGGCATCGCGGGTGGCCGGGGTGACGTGGATCGGCTTCGGCAGCGGACCAACCAGGGCTTCCAGCCGGGCGCGCCGCTCCTCGAACGGACGGGCGCGCAGGTCTTCGTTGCCCTCACCGAGGAGATCGAACGCGACGAAATCGGATGGCGTCTGCTCCGAAAGCATCTTCACGCGCGAAGCCGCGGGGTGGATTCGCAGCTGGAGCGCGTCGAAGTCGAGCCCCTTCGCAGGGTTCATGATGACCACCTCACCATCGAGCACCGCGGGACGAGGGAGAATCGCGGCCAGCGCCCATTCGAGTTCGGGGAAGTAACGGCCGAGGGGCTTCAGGTCGCGGCTCTGCAAGTAGGCTGTCATGCCGTCGAAGAAGACGATGCAACGGAAGCCGTCCCACTTCGGCTCGTAGTACCAGCCCGGCCCCTCCGGGATCTCCGGCGTGAGCTTTGCGAGCATGGGGTCGATAGGCGGTGTGGGGAGCGAGGGTGAGTCGGGCATGGAGGCTCCGGCTGGAATGGAGCATCAGTGTAGCTGTTGGGCCGCTCCTCCCGGGCTCAACGAAGCACTCCTGCCAGACGCATTCTGATTTCAACGCCGTCCAGTCCGGCGGTCACATGCTCCCGCTGATCGGTGGCCACCCCGTAGAGGATGTCATGGAGCGGCGCGACCCAGGCGTAGAATCCAATTCGTTCCTCGAAACCTACGTTAGTCATCCCATAAACACGGAGCATCCGGCGCAGCAACGCCCAGCCGGCTGTCGCCAGCACGCCCACAAAGTCTTTCGCCGGGTCGCCGATGCAAGCGTCAGTCCAGTCGATGATTCCGGTGATGCGCCGGCCGTCTGAGAGCACGTGTACCCGGCCAAGGTCGTTGTGGATGAGCGCGTCCCGTGCTTCGCCGCCGGCGCGTGCGTGGTGGGAAATCAGCTTCTCGGCTACGTCGCGAACCTCCGGTCCGAGGAGCGGCAGCGCCTCCCGGTGTACGGCTTCCCAGAAGAGGGCGTCATCGGGGCGGCCGGTTCCGAGCAGGATCTCGGCGCGCTCCAGCGGGAATGAATGCAATGCGCGTAGAGCGTGTGCCAGTTCGGCGTAGAGACCGCCCCGCGCCGACAAGCGTCGCGGGTGCTCGTCGAGGCCGGAACCGGGGAGAGCCGGGTAAGCGCCAAACGGCCGGCCGCCCCACGCGCCCGTCAGTTCATAGTGCGGCACGGCGACCGGCAAGCTCGGTCCGAGCTCGGGCAGAAGCCGGAACTCGCGTTCCAGGCCGTGTGCATCCTCGTCCGTTACCGGGAAACG
>JBGOVF010000092.1:0-7520 GCA_041477975.1 Tepidiformaceae bacterium | reverse complement strand
CGCGCACACGAAACACGAATTGCTTGACCTCGCGTTCGAACGGCGCCTGTTGATCGTCCCCGTGAGCACCACGGAGGAAGTGTTCCACTCACCTCAGCTGGCTGCGCGCGAGTTCTGGACCACCGTCGAACATCCCGAGGCCGGGCGCACGGTTTCCTACCCGGGACCGTTCGCGAAGTTCTCGGCGACGCCGATTCGATACGGCCGCCGCGCGCCACGAGTCGGCGAAGACGACTCCGCGATCGTCCCGCGGCCGGCACTCGAGCCCCGGCCAAGGGGAACGCCCGGGAAACGCGCGCTCCCGTTGGCCGGCGTGAACGTGCTCGACTTCATGTGGGTGATGGCAGGCCCGGCCGGCTCCCGCTACCTGGCCGACTACGGCGCCACGCAAATCAAGGTCGAGAGCACGACCCGGATCGACACCGCACGCACCCTGCAGCCGTTCATGGACCACCAGGCGGCTCCTGAGCGTTCGTGCATCTTCGCAAACGTGAACGCGGGCAAGCTCGGACTGACCCTGAACCTGTCTCTTCCTGAGGGACGCGAGCTCGCGCGACGGCTCGTGCGTTGGGCCGACGTTGTGACCGAAAGCTACACGCCGAAGGCAATGAAGAACTGGGGCCTCGATTACGACTCTCTGCGCGCCATCAAGCCAGACATCATCATGCTCAGCTCCTGCCTCGGCGGGCAGTACGGACCGTGGTCGGACCTGGCGGGCTTCGGCACAATGGGCGCGCAACTGGCGGGCTTCGGCGAACTCGCCGGCTGGCCCGACCGTCCTCCCGCCGGCCCGTTCGGCGCCTACACCGACTACATCGCCCCAAAGTTCACGGCACTCGCCATTGCAGCCGCGCTCGACCACCGGCGCCGCACTGGCGAAGGCCAATACATCGACCTCTCACAGGCGGAGTGTTCTTTACACTTCATCACCCCGGCGGTCCTCGACTACACCGCCAACGGGCGCGTGCTAAAGCGCAACGGCAACGCCTCGCCCGAGCATGCGCCGCACGGCGTCTTCCCGTGCCTGGGCGCCGACCGCTGGGTGGCCATCGCCACCGAGTCCGAAGACCAGTGGCGGGGCCTCTGCGAGGCGCTCGGCCAGCCATCCTGGGCGACGAAGCCGGAGTTCGCGACCAACGCCGCCCGGCTCGTCCACCGCGAAGAACTGGAAGCCTGCATCGCCGAATGGACCCGCGCGCGCGAGCAGGGCGAAGTCGAAACGGTGCTCCAGCGCCACGGCGTCCCGGCCTACCGATCGGTTACCGCCGAGGATGTGCTCGCTGACCCGCAACTCCAGCACCGCGGCCACCTGCTGACGGTCGAACACGCCGAACTTGGGCCGGTCGTCATCGAAAACGCGCGAGCGATCTTTTCCGAAACCCCGGCGCAGATTCACCGCGCAGGCCCCATTTACGGCCAGGACAACGACTATGTGCTGCGCGAGATCCTCAAGCTCAGCGACGACGAGGTCGTCGCGTACCTGGCCGCAGGGGCGCTCGATTAGCAGCCGCCGCTAACCAGCCGCCGTCGCCGCGCCAACCGTCTCGGCGAGGAACGCCCGCACGGCATCGTTGAAGGCGGCGGGCTGGTCGATGTTCGCGGCATGCCCCGCGCCAGGGATGGTCACGAAACGGCAGCCCGGGATCTTGGCCGCCATGTACTGCGATGCTCCGATGAACGGCTGGTCGTTCTCGCCGACGAGCACCATCGTCGCCACCTTGATCTCCGGCAGCGATTCGATGATGCGCGAATCGAACTGCGCGAGCATCCCGCGCGCAGCATGTGCGAGCCCCTGCGCCGACCGGTGCTGTGCGATCCGCACCTCGGCGCTCCGCCCAAGGGCATCCAGCCCCTTCTCTTCCAGCGTCTTCGCGCGGCCCCGTGCCGTCTCGTTCCAGCCTTCGCGCCCGACCGGGTTCTTGTAGCCGGGGCCGGTGTCGAACGCCATCAAAGCAAGCACACGCTGCGGGTACTTCACGTTAAATGCCAGCGACATGTACCCGCCGAGCGACAACCCGCCAATGACCGCCTTCTCGACTCCGCAGGCGTCGAGCACAGCGGCCATGTCATCCACGGTCGCCGCTTCCGAATAGGCCTTCGGGTCGTCGGGGCTGTCCGTCTGGCCATGGCCGCGCATGTCCCAGGCGATGACGCGGTAGTCGCCCGCGAGGGCCTCCATCTGGCCCTTCCACATCCCAGAGGTGGCGCTGTACCCGTGGCTTAGAAGAATGGGAACGCCCTTGCCCGCCTCTTCGTAGTAGACCTTCACCCCGCCCCGATTCACGTACGCCATCTCATTCTCCTGCTTGCAAAGCTCTGTCGGCCGAGTCTACCGCCGGCAGAGCGCCCTCGCGAGTCGCTACGTGCGCCTTCACGGACGCGCAACGAGCGAATCTCGCAGTTTGCAGTCGGGCTGCGTCGCGACCGAGAGCAGGTCGGCGCGGATGAACCCGTTGATCTCACCGGTCACCTGGTACCACCCGTTCCCGTTCTTCCCCGGCTGCGGCGAGTTCGAGCCCGGATCGGTCAGCACGAACTGCGTCGCGGTCACGATTGAGCCATCCTTGATGGTCCCCAGGCTCTTTGCGCTGACGTCCGGCGCCGTGCGCACGTTCGCACCCTGGCCATCGGCGCAGACGCGCATCTCAGCGGGCATGCTCAGCGCGTGGTAGACGCTTTGCTGCGTCCCAAACCAGAACTGCCAGCCGCCCGTCTCGTCACGCCCGAAGACCACGAGCGCGCCGCCGCCATCGGCGAAGCCAAGCCCGAAGGCCGCCACGCCACGTTCCGGGGAATCCTTCTCGCTGACGTCGTGGAAGAGGCAGGCCTGCTTGCGGGGCGGCTCGCCCTTGCAAACCGTGGGATCGTCCGTCGCGTTGAAGTAGCGAAGAGCCGCCTTCAGTGCCGCCTGTGCCACCAGCGACGCGGGCTCAACGGTCGCTGGCGCGGTCGTCGGCGGGGTGGTCGAGTCCGTTTGGACCACGCTGCCGGTCGCGGTGGGCAACTGTCCCGGTTTCGGCTCGAAGCCGGGACCTTCCTCTCCGCTCGAAGAGTCGTCGCCGCAGGACGTGAACGCGAGCGCAAGCGCGACTCCCGCGAGCGCCAGCAGTGCGACAACGGCAGCAACGAGCATCCGGTGCGATCGGAACGTCGTAGTCATGGCAATCCTCCGGGGATCACATCAGTCCCACAGCTTTGACCGGGGGGCCGCGCGTTTCTTACAAACCTCGGAACCAATCCCAACTGTTCGGCGTAGAATCCGCTCGCGGCACGCGGAACGGGAGAAAACATGTCCACCTACGAAACCGTTACCTACGAAGCGATCGATGGCGTCGGCACCATAGCGCTCAACCGCCCCGAGCGGCTCAACGGCATCACGAACCAGATGATGCGCGACCTCTACGACGTGCTTGCCGGCCTCCCTTCGGACCACAAGACACGAGTTGTCGTGCTCACCGGCACGGGCAAGGGCTTCTGCCCCGGCGCTGACCTCCAGCACTACAGCTCGGGCGCCGGCGAAGAGCCGCTCAGCCCCGAGCACTTCCAGCTCACCGCGATGCTCCATGAACTGCCCCAGGTTACGGTAGCGGCTGTGAACGGCGCCTGTGCCGGCGCCGGGCTGGGCTGGGCCGCCGCCTGCGACCTCCGCTACGCGGCCGCGAGCGCGAACTTCAACTCAGCCTTTCTGGGAGTCGGGATCTCGGGCGACATGGCCGGCCCGTGGCTGCTGCCGCGCATTCTCGGCGCGAGCAAGGCGCGCGAGCTCTGCTTCCTCCACGGCAAGTTCGATGCCCGCGAAGCCGAGCGCATTGGCCTCGTCTCGAAGACCTTCCCAGACGACTCCTTCCGGGCCGAGGTCGCCACCGTCGTCCAGCGCCTCGCGAAGTCGGCCCCGCTGGCGATGCGCGCAATGAAGCAGAACTTCATCGCCGGCGAGAGCCTTAGCCTGCGCGAGTACATCCGCATCGAAACCGAACGCCACCAGCGCACCGGCGCCTCCGAAGATTCGCGCGCCGCCTTCCGCGCCTTCGTCGAGAAGCGCGAGCCAGAGTTTAAGGGGAGGTAGCGCCATGTGGCTTCGACTGCGCCAAATCGCGTTCATCGTCAAGGACGTAGAACAGGTCGTCGCGGACCTGAACGCCGTGTTCGGACTGGAAGTCGCGTTCATCGATGAGCACCTGCCGCCGGCCTACGGCCTCCAGAACCGCCTCCTCCCCATCGGCACGCAGTTCCTGGAGCTCTGCTCGATGGTGCGCGAAAACACGGCCGGCGGGCGCTACTGGGACCGCCGTGGCGGGGACGGCGGCTACATGGTCATCTGCCAGTGCGACGACCATGCCCCGCGCAAGGCCCGCGTCGCCGAACTCGGGATTCGCACGGTTGCGTCGCGGGACACCGACACCTCGTGCCTGATGCAGCTCCACCCCCAGGACACGGGCGGCTCGTTCCTCGAAATCGACTGGCATGAGAAGCCGGACGAGCAGTTTCCCGGATGGACCCACGCCATTCGGGGGCCGTGGCAGGACTTCATCCGCACTGACCGCATCAAGGCGATCGCCGCGGCCGAGATCCAGTCGCCGGACCCGGACAAGCTCGCGGCGCGCTGGAGCGAGATTATCCAGGAACCGGTGGCGCGAGACGCAGCCGGCAACCTGGCGATGAAGATCGACAACGCCACCGTGCGGTTCGTGCCCGCCGCCGACGGCCGCCCGGAGGGCCTGGGCGGGCTGGACCTGGCAGCCACGAACGCGAAGGCGGCGCGCGACGCCGCCCAGGCCCGCGGCCTGCTGCGCGAGGACGGCGTGATCGCCATCGGTGGGATGCGCCTGCGCCTCGTTTAAGGGGCGATGGTTGGGCGGCGGCCGAGCCGCTATCCTCTGCGTGCCCCAGTCGGGCCCGGAGACAGCCATGAGCTACGAACAGATCACCGTCGAGCAGCGCGGACGCGTTGCTTTGCTCACCCTCAACCGGCCGGAGAAACTGAACGCCTGGACGCCGTTGATGATGACGGAGCTCACCGAGGCGATGCAGGCAGCCGCAGCCGACAACGCCACGGGCGCGATCGTTGTCACCGGCGCCGGCCGCGCGTTCTGCGCCGGGGCGGATATCGACGCGGTCTTCCGCCAGAACAGCGAGGCGCGCGACAGCGGCCAGGCGCCGGCGCCCGCCCAACAGGAGCCCCGCACGCAGCCAAACTGGGTCACGTTCCTGCGCAGTCTGCCGAAGCCGACGATCGCTGCCGTCAACGGCGCGGCAGTCGGCATCGGTGTCACGCAGGTCTTGCCGATGGACATCCGCATCGCCAGTGAGCACGCCCGCTTCGGCATGTTCTTCGTGCGCATGGGGCTGGTACCTGAGCTCGCCAGCTCCGCGCTGCTCCCGCAGATGGTCGGCCAAGCGCGGGCGCTGGAATGGTGCATGAGCGGACGCATGATCCCCGCGGAAGAAGCGCGCAACGCCGGCATGGTTTCGGAGGTCGTGCCCGCCGACAAGCTGGTCGATCGGGCCGTTGAGATTGGCGAGCAACTCTCGGGCCAGTCTGCCTTCGCGATGACGAAGATCCGCCAACTCATCATCGCCAACACGACCGAGGCCGACCTCACAGCCGCCATGCGCCGCGAAGGACAGGCGCTCGAAGAGGCCTACCGCTCCTGGGAGCACAAGGAAGCGATCGACGCCTTCCTTTCGAAGCGCCCCGCCGACTTCCAGAAACAGCCGCCGACGCCCGTCGCCTGAGCGGCTGGCAAGCGCGAACTGACGGGGCTACCCTTCTCCCGTGGGGCACCGCAAGAACCGCAAGAAAGAGCGGCGCTGGGCCGATGAAGTAGCGCGCGACCCGGCTCCCGGCCGGCGCCGCGGCGGCAGTCTAACCGACCTGTTCGTCGGCCCGCCTCGGGAGGATGACTACGCCCTGCTCGTCGCGATGGCCCGCGGCGACCAAACAGTCGTGGCGCAGAAACAGTGCGGCGCCTGCCGTGAGTTTGTGGAGGACCAGGAGGGCGGACGCGGCGAGTGCCTCCACCCTGGCAGCGGCATCCTTTCGCCCTGGACAGACACTCCCGCCTGCCAGTTCTACGACCGCGTTCGCGGCGTGAGCGGCTACCGCCGGTAGGCCGGTCACACGTTACAAATCGACAAAGTTCCGCGCTCCGTGCAAGGGCTGAACGTGGGCGTGACGTAACCTCGCGATCAACATCTGGTACCATGGTATTGACAGGCCACAAGATATGGGGGTATTGTCCCCGATGCCGCAGCAAACAAATGCTCAGGCGTTTATACTCTTGACAGGTTATGCAAACCCTTGCGCTGCCCTTACTGCCACTTCCGAGACTCACGCGTAACCGATAGCCGGGCCAACGACGACGGCATCCGGCGGCGGCGCCAGTGCATCGCCTGCGGCGAGCGTTTCACCACCGTCGAAGCCGTCCAGCTTTCGGCCGTCCAGGTGGTCAAAAAGGACGGCCGCCGCGAGGACTTCAACCGCGAAAAGCTACTCTCCGGCCTGCGCAAGGCCTGCAGCAAGCGCAACATTTCGGTCGCGCAGCTGGAATACGTGGTCGCCGAAATCGAAGCGAAGGTCGTCGCCGATGGCCGGCCGGAAATTCCATCGCCGTTTGTGGGAGAACTCGCGATGGATGCTCTGCGCAAGCTGGACCACATCGCCTACATCCGCTTCGCCTCGGTCTACCGCGCCTTCACCGATATCGAGTCCCTGAAGCAAGCGGTCGAAGCGCTTGAGTCGGGACGCGTGCCATCCGTGGAGGAGCGCACGCTTCAGCTTCCGCTCCCGGGCGAAAGCGAAGAGCAGGAGGCCCCGCCGCGGCTCCTCCAGGACATTCAGAGCCGCCACTACGCCGAGTCGGTGAGCTGACGCCATGACGACGTGTGAACCACACGCGCTCCAGTTCCAGGGCGCACCGCGCGATCCCATCCTGCTCCGCGCCGGCGAAGCGCCCGTAGCAGTCGCAGTACCCTCAAGAGGGTATCCTTCGGCCTAGTTTTGCGAACAACCGTTCTATACAATGGTAAGCCTGCCGTTGGCGGCAGAGCATTGGGGGAGGGAAGCCATGGTCACCACGTCTCGAAACGAATTCGATCTCGGTTCCGGCGATTTCGAGCCCACACCGCTTTCGGAAAACGCCCGCGTGGTAATGGAGCGGCGTATCTCCGAGCGCAACGACCAGGGCGATTCGATCGAGACCCCGGACGAGTGCTTCCGGCGCGTGGCCCGCAACCTGGCCGAGGCCGAAATGCGGTTCGGCGGGACCGAAGGTGACCGCGCCGCAGCCGAGGAGAGCTTCTACCGGCTCATCGCTTCCCTCGATTTCCTCCCGAACTCCCCAACCCTGGTGAACGCCGGCCGCGACCTCCAGCAGCTCTCCGCCTGCTTCGTCCTCCCCGTGCCGGACTCGATCGACGGCATCTTCGAGGCCATCCGCCACACCGCCATGATCCACAAGTCCGGCGGCGGCACCGGCTTCTCCTTCTCGCGCCTCAGGCCCGCAAACGACCGCGTGCGT
>JBGOVF010000189.1:0-5465 GCA_041477975.1 Tepidiformaceae bacterium | reverse complement strand
GCCCGATGACGGCGGACGCGTACGACGAGCTCTTGAGCCGGATGGAGCGCCTGGACTAGCGGCCCGTCAGGCTTCGCGGAGGGTCTTGAGCTGGTTCGCGTGGTCGTTGAGGTGGTGGGCGACGATATCGAGGATGCTGCCGACGGTCTGCTTGCCGAGGCGTGGGTGGTCGACTTCGAGGCGGAGCTGAGCGTCCTGGACCTGGTTGGCGACGCCCATGAAAAGGCCATGCGTTTCTCGCGTTTTCGCCGCCGCGTCCGAAGCGGAGGTGAGTTCCAGAGCCTGGGGCTGAGGCCCGGGGACGCCGATCAATCGCGCGATGCCCGATCCGAAGAAAGTCCCGGCGCCGGCAATGTGCTCCGCCACCTGGCGGGCGCACCATGCGGCTTCGCCGTCAGCCGAGGCGACAGGCTTACGATCCCAGACGGAGCCGGAGCGTTCGAGTTCGGCGACGTAGGTCACGAAGGCTTTCGAGATGGCGCCGCGGGCTGAGGCGGCGGTTGAATCGGGCACAGAGCGCTCCAGAAAGGGAGGATTCGCGGAAGTCTGGGGTCGACGGTTGCAATACGCTACTGACGCGGTCAGGGCGATTTTTCCGTTTGCGAAATCTGGGTATGATCCGGCTCACGACGAGGGCGCCACGGGCGCGCACACCACACCACCAGGAGACCCGATGCTGGACTACCTGCCGTTTCTAATTAGCGCGAACAGCTTTGGCGTGATTGGCCTGATCGTCTTCATGGGGACGTCCGTGATCTTCGGGATCCCGGTGTTCGCGACGCGGGGTGGTGCGCAGGTTGCCTGGGCCGGCGTTGTGGGGTTTGTGCTGACGGTGGAGCTTGCAGTCGTGGTGACGCTTGTGGTGCTGATCAGCCGCGGAAGTATCTGGCAGTAACGCCCTCACCCCCAACCCCTCTCCGAACTGCGCGGGAGAGGGGAGCGTGAATGTATGTCGCGACCCCGCACGGCACGCGAGACCACGTCATTAGAGCAGGCGGCGGATGGGCTTGCGGCCCGGGCGGGGATCGTAATTGCTCTTAAACATCTCGAGCTTATCGCGTTCGATCAGGTATTTGCCGGCGAAAAGCGTAGCCGGGATTTTCTTCTGCTTGATGAGGCGGCGCAGGCTCTGGGGATGGATGGCGAGCTCGCGCGCGGCCTCCACCAGGTCCAGGTAGTTGTCGAACGGCGTGATGGCGGGCATCGCTCACCTCGGGCGCGCGAGAGAGATTGGCCCAAACGATTAACTGCTTAGGCAAATGAAACGTTAGCAAAGGCTCCCCGTTATTGTCTAGAGGGGTAAGCAATTGCTGGCGCGGCGCTAAGAGACGATATCGGACGAGTGACCGGTCGCGGTGATGAAGATGAACTCCAGCGGCTCGTCGTCGGCTGCGGAATGGACGTGGGCTTCCCCTTGCGGAATCCAAACGACCATGCCCGGCTTGAGGTCGTACTTCTGCTTGCGCGATGAGACGCTGCCCGAGCCGTTGGTGACGATGATGTACTGGTCGGCATCGTGGATGTGGAGGGCGGAGACGGTTCCGGGCTCGTAGCGGCCCTTGATGATGTGGTTCTTGCCGAAGACGCGATCGAACAAGGGCGTGAGGCTGGCCTTGCCCATGATGAACGGACGGGCGCGCGGAAGGGGAGGCTGGCGGGCGGAGGTGTAGGTGGCGGAGGCGCGTTCGAGCCGCTCTTCAAGGTCATCGCGGCCGACAGCGACGATGTAGGTGGTATCGCCTTCAACGGTGATGTGTTCCTGGGTCATAACGAGCCTCCACGCAAAGCGGCCGATTCTGAGGCGATTCTACTGGCGCCGTCGCAGGTGTGAAGAGCGGCTGCCCGGATGGAGATCGAAACTAGCCCGCGAGGCCCGCGCCACATTCGCCGCAGAACTTCGCGCTCGGGGCGGATTTGGCGCCGCACTGGCCGCAGAAGGCAGCCGCGGCGATAGCGGTGGGCTTGCCGCAGCCGGGGCAGAACTTCTTGCCCATGGTCTCGGCGCCGCAATCGGCGCAGTTGGCGTTCACTTCCTTCGCGCGCTCGCTCATGCGCACGTTCTCTTCGAGGAACGTGTCGTTGTTGACCTGGGTTTGGACGAACTGCGCGCGGACGCGGGTTTCGACCTCTTCGGCGATGGGCGCACATTGCTTGCACATGTTCGCGCTGGCATTCCAACAGACCTGTTCGCACATCCAGTTGCCACAGTTCCGGCACTGTTTGAAGAGGGGTTTGATTTCCTTGACGGCTTCGCGGAGAGCGCCGTCGTGCTGCTTGCCGCCGATGGCCCGCTGGATTTCGTACGTGGAATCGGCGCCGCGGCCGAAGACGCCGCCGGTGAAGCTGGAGGCGCTCTTGAGCAAGCCACCGGCGACGCCGAGCTTGTTGGCCTTGTAGGAGCTCATGTAGCCGCTCTGGCAGCGCTCACAGATGAACTTGAACTGGAACCCCATGTCGGTGGAGAGGTCCTGGTAGTTGCCGGTGAATTCGATGACTTCGGCCAATTTCTGACTCCTTGGACAGGTGAGGCTGTGAGGATTCTAGCGGGCCGTGGGGCGAAGTCCACGGTAAGCTGCCACGGCTGGAGACCAGATTGCAAGGTAAACGGTCCGCGCCGGAGACCATCGACGAGCGGCGGCGGATCGCCTACTGTGAGAGCCAGAGCAAACGCGCATGGCAGACAAGTTCGAACGGGAAATCGAAGAGATCCTCGCGAAGCTGGACGGAGACGAGCCGCCGGCGGCGCGGACTCCGATTTCCATCAAGTCGGCACGGCGCAAAAACCCTCCGAAGAGCCCGGCCCGAGCGCCTCGGGCGAGAAGCACACCAACCATCACGCCCACGACTCTGCTGTTCACCGGCGCAGGCGTGATGATCGGCGGGTTGTTGCTTTCCGCATTCTGGGAGCCGCTGATCTGGGCCTCGTTCGGCGGGATTATCCTCTTCCTGGCTGCGTTTATCTGGTCGTTCCGGAGGTCGCCACGCGGAGGCGGCACGTCTGCGCCGCAGGGCCATTACTGGCGCGATCGGTACATCGAATATGAGTCCGGCGGCTCGACGGTCTTCGACCGCATGAAGCGGCGGTTCAGGCGGCACTGAGCGGTTTCCGGCGGCTTAACAGGACGAGCACGTACCCTTTCGCCATGAGATGGCTGACTGCAGCGGGTTTCCTGGCGGGCTTCGTGGCCCTGGCCGGTTGTTCCGACGTGACGCCCGCGGCCGCGCCCGCGGCTGGAGCCGAATCCGCGAGTGCCACGGTGACAGGGAAGACCGTCACGACCTCGACGCCAGCCACCCGAAGCGGAACGAGCGCGGCGTCCGGGCCCGCCGAACACGACGGGCAACGGGCGCTGGCGCACATTCAAGAACTCGCCAAGACGCCCCGGGTGGCGGGGACGCCGGGCGAGGAGCGAGCTGCCGAGTACATTCGCGACCAGTTTGTGGCGGACGGCTACGACGTGGAAATCGCGGACTTCGAATACGACGGAGACCGGTTCCGCGCGGGGTCGGTGACGGCCGGAGGGCAGGTGAGCGAGGTGCTCACGCTGGCAGGGAGCCCGGGCGGGAAGAGGAGCGGCCCGGGAGTGTACGTGGGGCTCGGAGACAAACCAGGAATCGCGGGCCGGGACCTCACGGGGAAGATCGCGGTGGCCGACCGTGGGACGCTCCAGTTCATCGAGAAATACCAGAACGTGTCGGACGCGGGCGCCGTGGGGCTGGTGGTGGTGAACAACCAGGCGGGCTCGTTCAGCGGCAACCTGCAGACACTCACGAAGATCCCGGTGGTGGGGATGTCGCAGGAAGACGGGAGGGCGATCCTGGCGGCGGCAAAGCAGGGGCTGGAGCTCACGATCGACGCACCGCCGACGGTGGGAACGAGCAAGGCCAAGAACGTGATCGCGCGGCCAGCGAAGGACGCCCGGTGCAGAGTGGTGGTTGGCGGCCACTACGACACGGTGCCTTCGGCGCCCGGAGCGAACGACAACGCGAGCGGCACGGCGAACGTGCTGGAACTGGCGCGGGCGTTCGCAGCGGACGGGCTGGACAAGGGACTTTGTTTCGCTGCGTTCAGCGCGGAGGAATCGGGGCTGTACGGCAGCGCCGCGTTCGTCCAGCAGCTGAAGAAGGAGGGGCCCCTGCCGCAAACTTTCATCAACCTGGACGTAACGGGAATCGGGGACCAGGCCGAGGTTATCGGCGATGACGCGCTGGTGCAGGAGGTGTTGGGGGTGGCTCGGGACTTGAATGTGCCTGCCGCAAAGTCGAGCCTACCGGCGAATTCGGGCAGCGACCACCAGAGCTTCCAGAACGCGGGCGTGCAATCGGTGTGGCTGTTCTCGGGTGAGTTCGACACGATCCATTCGCCGCTGGACGTGACGGGAGATATCCAGGTCGACGAGCTGGACCGGTTGGGAGACCTCGCTTACGCGGAGATTACGAAGCTGTTGGCGCGGGTTGCCCGGGGATAGGGGCGCGCCTAGCATGACGAGAATGCTGCGAAGCCTCGCACCGGTGATCCTGGGCGCACCCGTTGCGCTGGCGATGCTGCTCGCGGGGTGCGGTGGCGGCGGCGACTCAAGCACGGGCAATGGCACGCGCATCACCGACCCGGCTCGCGTGCCGAGCGCAACACCCATGCAAAACCCGACGCTCTTTAAGATCAGCGGGAGCGAGGTGCGGATCGAAGGCGGGCCTTCAGCGAACGTTTCGCCGCCGGCCGGTACGGCGACCGCAGCCACGAAATACAAGGTGAAGGCGGGCGATCTGTGCGGGACAATCGCCGCCGCGAACAACATCACGCTAGACGCGTTGCTGAAGGCGAACCGCACTATCGACGCGGGGTGCACGAATCTGCACGAAGGAGACCTGCTGACGATTCCGGCGGCCGCCACGCCAACGGCGGTGACCCGCGGCCTGACATCGAACCCAACCGTGAAGGCGAGCGGGAAAACGTACACAGTGAAGAGCGGCGACACGTGTTCTTCGGTTGCGGCGAGTTACGGCGTAAAGGTGGCGGACCTGATCACGCTGAACGCGCTGGATAGCGCCTGCAGCCTGGACGTGGGCAAGGTACTGAAGATCCCCTAGCTCAGGGCGCGCTTGATTCCTCTTCGACCAGTTCGCGCAGCCGTTCCACAGGTACGCCGACGGCGCGGGCGGCATCGCCAATGCGGTGGTCGTAGAGGTCGCGGGTGACGCCAACCTTGCTCAAGCGGGCGATTGCGCCGGGTCGCGTTCGGACGAGTTCGTAGACCGAAGCGCTGCCGGGATAACGAGTCGTTGCGTTCATCTGTCTCACCCCGCCGGGATTTTCGCGCTCTTGCATGGCGGGGATGTGTCCGGCCTGTGAAGAGCGTGTTTCGACCGATCGATGGTATAGCGGGTTGGCCCTTGCGTCAGCGGAACACGACGAAACTTTTACGAAGCGCGCGATCGCGAGACGGCGGTGAAAGCGCAAACCCACG
>JBGOVF010000497.1:0-2778 GCA_041477975.1 Tepidiformaceae bacterium | reverse complement strand
CGTGCTCTCCTACCGCATCCCGTTGCCAATGGCCGAAGCCGAGCGCGTCATGCGCGAGGCGCTCAAAGCGCAGGGCTTCGGCATCCTGACCGAGGTGGATGTCCAGGCCACACTCCGCGAAAAGCTCGGAATCGAGACTGCGCCGTATCGCATCCTCGGCGCCTGTAATCCGAAGATCGCGCACGCCGCCCTTGATGCCGAGCCGGCATCCGGCGCCTTCCTGCCCTGCGGTATCGCGCTCTACCAGGGCGCCACGGCGAACGAGACACACGTTGCCATCCAGAATCCGGGCCTCATCAGCCAGGCGTTCGCGGCGCCGGGCCTCGAAGGGCCGGCCCACGAAGCGCAAGAAAAGCTCATGACCGCGCTCCACTCAATCGGCGAGGCTGTCCCGCACTAATCGAGGTGCCCTCGGGCGGCCACCTCGGCTTCGAGCATTCGCTGTACTTCCACGGCCGGACGGCCTAGCCTCGCGGCCAGCGCCTTCACGTCCTCGAACTCCGGAGTCGCCCGCCGCACTCCCGCGAACTCGCTGAACTTCACCCGCACAGCGCCGAGCGATGTCTCGACCGTGCGCACCTCGCGCTCAGCCGCGTGACGCCGGTATTCGGCTACTCGCACGCCCAGGGTGGTCGTCTCGCGCAGGAACAGCGTGGCGAAGCGCCCCTCGTCTTCGGGCCGCACGAGCGCGCAGAGCTTGCTCGCCGCCCGGCCCTTCTTCATCCCAATCGGCTCCAGCCAGGCGTCGAGCGCGCCCTCCTCTATCAGCCGGTCGCGCGCGTGGGCCAGGAGCGATGGGGGCATGTCGTCGATGTTCGCAGAAAGCTCCAACAGATTTTCGATTGCCGATCTTCGATTTGCGATTGGCGCGCCAATGAACACCCGCAGGGCGTTCGGACGGTTGGGCGGATCGAAGGTGCCTGCACCCGCGCCGTGCGCGGTGGGCGTAATGGTCGCCGGCCCGGGCCGGGCGACCGCCACGAGGATGGCCGCACCCGTCGGCGTGACCAGTTCGTGGCCCGCTTCGATGAACCGCATGGCGAAGCCCGCTTCCTCCAGGATGTGCGCGGCAGCCGGCCCGGGCGCCGCCGGGATCGGCCCATGCTCCGTCCGCGCAATCGTCCCCGAACCCACCGTCACCACGGGGCAGTAGCACTCGTCCACGCCCAGCGCCTCCAGCGCCAGCATCGAGCCCACGATGTCGATCACAGCGTCCACGCCGCCGGCCTCGTGCAGGCGAGGCCGGTTCGTGCGGTGCGCCAGGGATTCGCCGCGCTCCAGCGCATCGACCGCGGCGCAGGCGCGCTGTTTCACACGCTCCACGAGGGGCGCAGCCGCGATCAGCTCTCGCATCTGGTCTGGCTGATAGGTGCGCTCTTCACTTACCTCCACCCTCAGGTAGCTTGCCGCGAGCCCGCCACGCGTCACGCTCTCGATGCCCAGGCTGAAGGCGGGCAGCCCCATTGTCGCGAGGCCGCTACGCACCGCCTCCAGTTGCGCGCCCGCATCGACCAGCGCGGCGATCGTCATGTCCCCGGCAATCCCCGAAAAGCAGTCAAATACGAGGATCGTGGGAGACGATTCCGCATTCGCGTTGCGCCCTTTCGACTTGTCACTTGGCACTTTCCACTCCCGCCAGGGCCAGCCTGTTAATCGTGGCCGCCAGGTATCCCGCCCCAAAGCCGTTGTCGATGTTCACGACGCTCACGCCGGTAGCACAGCTGTTCAGCATCCCCAGCAGCGCGGCCACCCCGCCGAACGAAGCGCCGTAGCCGACCGACGTCGGCACCGCGATGACCGGGTTCGCCACCAGCCCGCCGATGACGCTCGGCAGCGCGCCTTCCATCCCGGCCACCACGACGAGCGCGTTCGCGGCCCGCAGCGTCTCGATCCGGCCCGCGAGCCGGTGCAGCCCCGCAACCCCGATGTCGTAGTGGCGCTGGACATCCGCGCCCATCATCTCTGCCGTGATGGCCGCCTCTTCGGCGACGGGGATATCCGATGTGCCGGCGGAGACCACCGCAACGTTGCCGCTGCGGGCGCGCGGCCTGGGATCGAGCCACGCCAGCCGGGCATGCCGGTCGTGCTGAATGTCCGGGAGCTCCGCTTCGAGGGCCGCGAGGTGAGCAGCCTCAACGCGCGTCACGAGCACCCGCCCGGCGGCATCGAATACCGAGCGCGCGATCGTCGCTACCTGCTCGGGCGTTTTGCCGAGTGCAAGTACGACCTCCGGCAGGCCGTCGCGGAGCGCGCGATGGTGGTCCACCGCGGCGAATCCGAGGTCGGTAAACGGCGCGGTTTCGAAGCGGCGCGTGGCTTCGTCAATGCTCGTATCGCCCGCTGCCACGGCTTGCAGCAACGCGCGCAGGGAATCGTTGTCCATCGAACGTCCAGTCTAGCGCGGGTTCGCCGCCGAAAGACGAAAACGGGCATTCCGCGTCCTGTGGCACCTTGCCGGGCGCTGCCGCACCCTGAGGGCCATGCCGCGCCGCTCCCACAACCTCCGGTCGTGCCTGCCGATAGCGCCGGAGACGGGGTGGACGGGCGGCCTGGCGCGGCTGGTCCGCTGGGCCGCCACGCTCGTCGTAGCAGCGGCGTTCTTCGCCTGCGGCAGCGGCGGCGATGACAACGGCGGAATCGTCGTCAGCCTGGTCACCCCCGTGCCGACGGCCGGTGGGCCAACACCGGCCAGCCCCGGCTCGCCCGCGGCCACCGGCACGGCGATTGCCGCTCCCGAGCTCGTCCTCTCCACCACCCAGGTGTTCCAGGCCGGCGCCG
>JBGOVF010000097.1:0-7321 GCA_041477975.1 Tepidiformaceae bacterium | reverse complement strand
CTCCTCTGTGACGAACGGCATGAACGGGTGCAGCAGCCGGAGGCCGCGATCCAGTGCGTGGGTCAACACCTGAAGCGGCCGTTCATCGCCCGCTGTCAAGCGCACCTTTGCCATCTCGATGTACCAGTCGCAGAACTCGTTGCGCAGGAACTCTTCGATGTAACGCCCGGCCTCGCCGAGCTGGTAGGCCCGGAGCAGCGAATCGACATCCAGTTCCAGTTGCTCCAGCCGCGACAGGATCCAGCGGTCTTCGAGTGCGAACGTTTCGCGGTCGGTGGGGTGCGGCCGGCGGACCCTTCGGTCGCCCACC
Organism: Tepidiformaceae bacterium; assembly: GCA_041477975.1. Classification (GTDB taxonomy): domain Bacteria; phylum Chloroflexota; class Dehalococcoidia; order Tepidiformales; family Tepidiformaceae; genus JBGOVF01. Next base: position 7,011 of record JBGOVF010000097.1, on the reverse strand, counting down.
TTCATCAGCACGAAGCGGGCGGAGTTCCAGAGCTTGTTCGCGAAGTTGCGGGCGGCGGCCAGGCGCTCGTCACTGTACTTTTGATCCGCGCCGAGCGTCGCGCCGGTGAGGACCGCGAATCGAAACGCATCGGAGCCGTACGTGGCGGCGACGGTCAGCGGGTCGACGACGTTCCCTTTCGTCTTCGTCATCTTCTCGCCCTTTGCGTCCCGGATGAGCCCGTGGAAAAGCACGTTGCGGAAGGGCACGGAGCCTTCGGCTCCCCGTTCGCGCATGTTGTAGAGCCCCAACATGATCATCCGGGCGCACCAGAAGAACATGATGTCGTAGCCCATTTGCATGTCGGACGTTGGGTAGAAGTAGCGCAGCGAGTCCGTGTCGTCGGGCCAGCCAAGGTCGGCATGTGTCGCGAGGCCCGATGAGAACCACGTGTCCAGAACATCGTCGTCCTGGTGGAGAGCAGCACCGCACTGGCGGCAGGCGGGCGGGTCGTCCACCTGCACCGTTCGGTGGCCGCTGGTGCAGGTCCAGACGGGGATCTGGTGGCCCCACCACAGTTGGCGGCTGATACACCAGTCGCGGATGTTGTCCATCCAGTTGAGGTACACCTTCTCGAAGCGCTGCGGGACGATGCTGATCCGCCCGTCGCGCACCGCCTTCGCCGCGTCGCCGGAAATCGAATGGCCCGGCGCGTACTCCTTGCGCACATCCAGCCACCACTGCTCGCTTGGCAACGGCTGCACCACCGTGTAGCAGCGGCTGCAATGCCCCACGCTGTGGACGTAGTCCTCCACATGGTCCATGAAGCCGCCGTCTTCGAGGTCGCGGAGGATCGCGGCCCGCGCGTCGTCGGCCGGCATGCCGGCGTACGGTCCGGCCTCATCGTTCATGTTGCCGCGCAGGTCGATCGCGACTATCACTGGCAGGTCGTTGCGCTGGCCAATCTCCCAGTCGTTGGGGTCGTGGCCTGGCGTGACTTTCACAGCTCCGGTGCCGAACTCGCTCTTCACGGCGTCGTCGGCCACCACGGGGATTTCGCGGCCCATGATCGGGAGCAGGAGCATCCGGCCGATCTTCTCTTCGTAGCGATCGTCTTCGGGGTTCACCGCGACCCCGGTGTCCGCAACCATCGTCTCCGGGCGCGTTGTCGCCACGACGACGTAGTCAGGCAGGGGCATGCCGCCTTCGCCGACCATCGGGTAGCGGATGTAATAGAGCTTCGCGGCCACATCCTCGTAGTCAACCTCGAGGTCGCTCAACGCCGTCTCGCAGCGCGGGCACCAGTTGATCATCCGCAGGCCGCGGTAGATCAGCCCGTCGTTATAGAGGTTCACGAAGGTGGTGCGGACGGCCTTTACGATCGCCGGGTCGAGGGTGAAGACGTCCCGGCTCCAGTCCGCGCTCGCGCCCAGCTTGCGGTGCTGGTCGGCGATCCGGCTGCGGTACTTCCACACCCACATCCACGTCCGCTCCACGAACTTCTCGCGACCGAGGTCCTGGCGCGTGAGCCCTTCCTTCGCCAGTTCGCGTTCGATCACGTTCTGGGTGGCGATGCCGGCGTGATCTTCGCCCGGAAGCCAGAGCGTGGGGTCGCCCTGCATCCGGTGCCAGCGGACCAGCGTGTCGGTAATTGCGTCTTCCAGGCCATGCCCAAGGTGCAGCTCACCGGTTACGTTCGGCGGCGGCATGATGATCGTGTAGGGCGGCTTGCCGGAGTCGATTCGCGGTTGGAAGTGGCCGGCGTCCTCCCACATCTTGTAGATGCGGCTCTCTACGCGCGCCGGCTCGTAGGCAGGGGGTAGGACCGAGCCGGGTGTTTGCGTAGTCATCGAGAGTCCCTGGTTAAGAGTGGATCCGCGGGCGAATCGCCGCGAAGGACCAGTGTAGCAAGGCCTCGCGTTCGAAGCGGCTCAGTTCGCCAGTTCGAGGTATGACTCTGTGAGCCAGCCGCGCACGGTGTCGTCCACATCCGCCGGCGAGATCACGCGGATGGCGTGGTACGTGCGCCCGATGTTCGTCCGCGTTGTACGCGTGATGCGTGGGTGCTCCACGCGACGATTCAGGGCGAAGCTCAGGGCCACCCACTTCGTCTTCGGGCGGAGCTCGACGAACGTGCGCTTGCCTTTGAAGAGGATACCCACGCCGACTGGCTCCACGATTAGCGGGCCCAGCGACTCCAGGTGCGTGCGCACCGCCTCGAAGATATCGCGCTCGACCGGCGGCCGGCCGGCGTAGTAGGCCTCGACCGACATCGCCGGCGCGCACAGATGGGATTGGCGCTTGCCGAACTCGCGTCCACAGGCCGGGCAGGTCCAGATCACGCGCCGATACTATCGCGCCGGCGTTCTTAGCTGGCGCGGAGCAGGCTGCGCTGGACAGGCGGGCCCGCCGCCGGGACCAGATCCCTGGTGACTGGCGATGGCTGCCGCCAGGGCGCTACTTCCATGCTCGGCCCCAACCGGGCCAGCTGCACCTCAATCTCGCGCAGGTGGTCGAATGAGTCAGCGGCGAAGGTCGTCGCCAGAAACTCAAGCGCCTCGTTGGCGTGATGGAACGGCCGAGGCGTTCGCAGCGCCATGGTGGTCACCGCGCCGTCGGCCCCGCGAAGCGTGATGTGCAATTGGCGGAACGATTCGCCGCGCCCGGCGAGCATGCTCTCCAGCGCCGCCAGCATCCGGACAAGCCGAGCCCGCGCCGCAACCGGCGCCGGCGTTTCGCGCCAGGCGTGGACAGCCGAGATGTCGCCGCGCCGCGGCCTGGGCGACTCAGCCGCGACATGCGGTGCTTCGGCGCAAACGATAGGGAAGCGCCGTGCTCGGCGTGCCGCCACCAGTGCCTCCCCACCGGTGCTGCCCACACCGGCGCGGACTTCGAGACCGGTGCGCGAGCGGATGAGTCCTGCGATGCCTCCCGCTGCGGCGGCTTCGTCCACGAAGCGGTGATCGAGGCCTGCCAGGTCCACGAGAATGTGTTCGCGCGAGGCGATCGCGACATTCGGTGTCGCGTTTGTGTGGATGATGGAGGCGATGCGTTCCAGCACCTCAAGGCATTCGTTCGCGCTGTCCGGCAGCGTCACTACGGCCGGGCAGCGGTCGCGTGCTGCCTCGGCGGTCATGCCGATTTCGATTCCCGCTGCAGTCCCTTCTGCCGAGACGGCGCTAACCAGGGCAGCGTCGGCAACGCCGGCGAGCAGCGCGATCGGACGGGCCGACAGCTCAGGGCGGGCGCTGCGGGCGAGTTGGATGGCCAGTCGGGGGAACATGAGAGCGAGGATGCGCACGGGCGGTAGCTCCAAAGTTGGTGTTCCAAGAATAGAACAGATGTTCTAATTGTCAAGCACGAAAACGCCCGGTCCGAGCAACGCAAACGAAAAAGCGAGACGATGGGTTGCAACGTAGCTTCCGCCCGCGGGCGGGCCGGAGGCTACTGGACCGCGAGCAGTTCCACTTCGAACAGCAAGTCGGTATTCGGGGGAATCGGCCCGTTCCCGCGCGCGCCGTAGGCCAGCGCGGAAGGAATAGAGAGGATGCGCTTCCCGCCGACTTTCATCGTCAGGACGCCTTCGTCCCACCCCTTGATGACCTGGCCCTGTCCGATGATGAACGTGAACGGCTGCTTGCCGACCGACGAATCGAACACCCGCCCGTCCGTAAACGTTCCCGTGTAGTTCACGGTCACCCGCTGGCCGTTCTTCGGGGAAGCACCCGTCCCCACCGCTGTGTCCTGGTACTTCAAGCCGCTGGGCGTGGTCGTGGGGTTCGTCAACTTGAGCTCCTTCGTGGCTGCGGTCGATGGGCTGGCGGCGGCCGTCGAAGGCTTGGCCGTTTGGGCCGGCACGGGAGTCCGGATGATCGTCGGCGTCGTGCTGTCATCGTCGCTTCCGCACGCTACGCCGAACGCAACCGATGAAAGCACGGCCCCGGCCAGGGCGAATCGGGCAACGTTCCAGTTCATGCAAGTCACCATAGGCCGGACAATTTCTACGTTCACCTGCCGGGGATTGCAGGCTTAACCCGTGTTGGTCGTTACAGCGCAGCCAGCCGCCGCGCCGCCTCGGCCAGCGTCTCCTCGGATTTCGAGAACGTGAACCGCACCATTGAATTCCCCGCGTCGCCGCGGTAGAAGCTCGAACCCGGCACCGAGGCGACACCGAACTTCTCCGTTAGCCGGTGCGCGAACGCGGTGTCGTCGCCCTCGAACCCGAGGTCCCGGAAGTCGGCCATGATGTAATACGCGCCCTGCGGCGTGTGGCAGTGGAACCCAGCCTCCCGCAACGACGCCAGCAGTTGGCCACGCTTGCGCGAGTACATCGCGCGCAGTTCGCCGTAGTAGCTGTCCGATTGCTCGATGGCCGTCGCACCCGCTTCCTGCAACGGCGCTGGCGCGCCGACCGTGAGGAAGTCGTGCACCTTGCGCAGGGCGGCACTCAGGTGCGGCGGCGCCAGCAGGTAGCCGAGCCGCCAGCCGGTCACGCTGAACGTCTTCGAGAGCCCGCTGATCGTGATTGTGCGTTCGTACATTCCCGGCAGCGTCGCGATCGAAACGTGCTCGTGGCCGTCGTAGAGGATGTGTTCGTAGATCTCGTCGGTGATGCAAAGGGAGTCGAATTCCAGGCAGAGCGCAGCGATCTGCTGCAGCTCGGCCCGGCTGAACACCTTGCCGCTCGGGTTGTTCGGCGTGTTGACGATGATCGCCCGCGTCTTCGAACTGAACGCGGCCCGCAGTCCGTCGGGTTCGAACGTGAAATCCTCGCCACGCAGGGTCACGAACACCAGCTTCGCGCCGCTCATCGCCGCATCGGGCACATAGTTTTCGTAGAACGGCTCGAAGACGATGACCTCGTCGCCCTCTTCGACTACCGCGAGCATGGCGCACATCATCGCCTCGGTTGCGCCGCAGGTGACGGTGATCTCGCGGTCCGGATCTAAATCGAGCCCCGAGAAGCGCTTCGTCTTGTCGCTGATTGCCTTGCGCAACCGTGGGGAGCCCCATGTGATGGCGTACTGGTTTACATCCGCGTTGATGGCGGCGATCGCCGCCTGTTTGATGAATTCGGGCGCGGGGAAGTCCGGGTAGCCCTGTGCCAGGTTGATAGCGCCGTGCACCATCGCCAGCCGCGTCATCTCGCGGATCACGGACTCGCCAAAGACGGACGTGCGGTGGGCGATGTGGTTGCGGGCGGTTGGCGGCATGGGATCGATTCTATCCCGCCTCCACGGCGACGGGCGATTGCGCGCGCACGGGCGGGCCTGAGCGGAGCTGGCGCACCTCCGGCACGAGCAACACGGCTGCCGTGCTGCCAACGATGATCGCGGCAGCAATCCAAAGCGTGCCATCGATGCCGATCGCATCGGAGAGCGGTCCGGCCACGGCCATGCCCAATGGAGCCAGCGAGATCGATCCGAGCGCGTCGTATGCACTGACGCGGGAGAGCGCGGACGGGGCGACGTGCTCCTGGAGCGCGGTGGCCCAGAGCACGCCGAATACCTGGGCGCCAACGCCCTGGACGAGCGCACTTGGGGCGATCACCCATGCTGGCATGCCCAGCGCCAGCAGCATGATCGGGCCGGCCCAGAGGAAAATCGAAAGGTTCGCCACGAGGATCGGCCGAGAGGGCCGCAGCTGGCTCATGGCCACGCTCCCGATGAGAAAGCCGACCGCCTCCGAGCCGACGATCAGGGCCCATGAGCGGGCGCCATCCATTTCGCGATCGGCGACGACCGGGCCGAGCACCATGAAGCCGCCCAGGAAGGCAGCCAACATGACCGACCACTGCACGACAATCGCCCAGAGCCAACGGTGCGCGAGGAACTCGTTCCAGCCCTCGCGCAGTTCGTGGACGAAGGATGCCGCCATCGCGGATGCCGCCGCCAGGCCGCGCATCCCGCTGAACAACGCAGCAGCAACAAAGAAGGTCGCCGCATCGACGGCGACCGTCCAGCCCGGATTGAACGCCGCTACCAGCAGCCCGGCCAGCGCCGCGCCGAGAATGGTGGCGGAGTTGGTGCCGAAACGTACGAGGGAATTGGCTTCCTGGAAGCGGCCCTTCTCTACGATGAGGGGCACAACGCCACCGTCGGCCGGGCCGCTGAACGCGAAGCCCGCACCGTTTACGGCTTCCAGGGCCAGGATCTGCCAGACCTCGGCAGATCCTGCGATGAGCAGCACTGCGACCCCGGCCTGCGCCGCGCCGCTCACGAGGCAGGCGCCGACCAGTACGACATTTCGCGGGAGCCGATCCGACCAGACGCCACCGACAACCAGCAAGACAACTTGCGGGGCCGTCCTCGCCGCAAGCACGAGACCGAGGGCCGAGGCCGAACCGGTGAGGTCCAACACGGCGAAGGCTACGGCCACCGGGGCCATCGCGTTCCCAAGAAACGAGATCCAGCGCCCGAAACAGAAGAACGCGAAGTTCCGCCCGCCGAGCAGGCTCAGTGTCCGTTTCATGGTCTGGCAACACTCGGACTACGCATCGCCAGATTCTATCTGCCGTTGCGCGGAGGAAACGCGGGCTTCCGCCCGGCTAAACTTCCCACATGGCATTCGAAGAGTTCGCGGCCGAGTCCTACTGCTACCTGACGACCACCGGCCGCACCAGCGGCGAGCCGCGGGAGATCGAGATCTGGTTTGGCACCGAGGGGCCGTGCCTTTACCTCATGGCGGGTGGGCGCGAAAAGGCCCATTGGGTGCGCAACCTGCGCAAGCAGCCAGAGGCCAACGTCCGCATCGGGGCCAGCCACTTCCGCGTCCTTGGCCGCGAAGTTTCGGAGCCTGCAGAGGACGCGCTGGCCCGCCGCGTGCTACTGGAGAAGTACAGCCCCGGCTACAGCGGCGACCTTGCATCGTGGGGCCGCAGCGCCTTGCCCGTTGCACTGGACCCAATCGAGGAGGCCTGACGATGCCCGCACAACGCAAGGTTCCGCGCGCCTTCACCCTGCATTTCGGCAGCGGCGTCGTCGCCGAAGAGGCGACCTACACGGGCCCGTACCACCAGCCGACCATCCAGCT
>JBGOVF010000229.1:0-4749 GCA_041477975.1 Tepidiformaceae bacterium | reverse complement strand
TATACGGCCACCAATGAACGGCGCTCGGAGTACGGCATTCTCAAGGCGATTGGCGCCGGGAACGGTCTGCTCTACAGGGTTGTCGCTTCGCAAGCGCTGGCGTCTGGGAGCCTGGGAGCGGTGTTTGGCGTTGGCTTCGCGTTTGCCATGCGCTGGTTCGTCATCTCCGCGCGGCCGCAATTCCTCGTGATCATCCAACCTTCAACGATCGCTGTGACGATCGCGGCGGGATTGCTCATGGCACTGGTGGGCGGCCTGATGCCCGCGCGGTCGGCCGGGCGCCTGGCCCCGGCAGAAGTGTTCAGGAGGTAAGGCCGTGCTCCATCTTGCGACGGCGAACCTCATCCAGAACAAGACCCGCCTCCTCCTTTCGGTCGGTGGGCTCGGCCTTGCGCTCACGCTCGTGCTCTTCTTCGGCGCGGTCTGGGAAGGCGCCTCCGGCCGCCTCACCGCCTACATCGACAATGCGGGCGCTGACGTTTACGTATCGCAGGCGGGTGTGCGGACCATGCACATGTCGAGCTCGGCGCTGCCCGCCTCGGTGACAGACGTCGTCGCCGCCGTCCCGGGAGTCGAGCGGGCAGTCCCCATCCTCTACGCGGAGGACATGATCGAGGCGGGAGGCAGGCAATACATCGCCTACGTCTTCGGGGTGCCGCCCGGCGCCCCAATGGGGGGCCCGTGGCGAATCGTCGAAGGCGCCTCGGAGCCGGCGCCGGGCGAGGCGATCATCGACCACGCCATCGCCACGAAGGCGGGGGTGGGGATCGGCGATCAGGTGATGGTGCTCGGCAAGGAAATGCGGATTGCCGGCCTGACCTCGGGGACCTCGAGCATTGTCAGCTCGGCCACGTTCGTGCGGCTGGAAGACTTTGAAAACGTCCGCGGCGGTGGCCAGGTGATCAGCTTCGTGCTCGTCAAGGTCAAGGCGGGCGAATCCGCCGCCACGGTGTCGTCGCGCATCGCCGAGGATGTCGGCGGTGTGACGGTGCAGACGCGCGGAGAGTTCGCTTCGCAGGAGCGCAAGCTGGCCCAGGACATGGGTTCGGACATCATCAGCATCATGAACACAGCCGGCTATCTGACCGGCCTGGCGGTAGTCGTCCTGACTGTGTACATGGCGACGATTGCCCGCCGGAGAGAGTACGGCGTGCTCAAGGCGATCGGCGTTCGCAATGCACGCCTCTACCAGGTGGTCGTCCTTCAGGCGCTCATCAGCGTCGGCCTCGGGCTGGCAGCGGCGGTGGGCATCACACTGCTGCTATCGGAGGCGATCCCACGCTTGAACGAACTGCTGGTGCTATCTCTCACCGTGGCAGCCGTGCTCCGCGTGGCCACCATCTCCGTGGTGCTGGCAGGCGTGGCCGCGCTCCTGCCGGCCAGGCAACTCGCCGGACTCGAACCAGTGACGGCGATGAGACGAGGGTAGCGATGAGCACGACGGGCCTTCAGGTCGAACACGTCACGAAGGCGTTCGGATCAGGCGACACAGAAGTCGTTGCAGTGAAAGACGTGACGCTAAGCGTCCGCCCGGGCGAGATCGTCCTGATCATGGGACCATCCGGGTCCGGCAAATCTACCCTCCTCATGATGCTCGGCGCACTGCTCAAGCCGACCGAGGGGACAATCAGCATCGATGGCTTAGATGTCAGCGGTCTTTCGGAGCACAAACTGCCGGACGTGCGCTTGCGACACTTCGGCTTCATCTTCCAGGACTTCAATCTCCTCTCGGCGCTGAGTGTCCAGGACAACGTCGCCATCGCCGCAGAATTGACGGGCATGAGCCGCCGCGATGCACGCAAGAAAGCGACCACGTTGCTGACGGATCTTGGCCTGGGTAAACGGTTGCACTTCTCGCCCGATAAGCTTTCAGGGGGTGAGAAGCAACGCGTCGCAATTGCGCGGTCTCTCGTCAACGACCCAACCCTGATCCTCGCGGACGAGCCCACCGCGAACCTGGATTCCAGCCACGGCCACGAGACCATGCGGCTGTTGCGTGATATCGCCAAAGACGGCGGCCGAAGCGTGGTCATCGTCTCCCACGACGCTCGCATCAAGGACATCGCGGACCGGGTCCTCTGGCTGGAGGACGGCCAGTTCAAGAGCGTCGTCGAAATGGCCACCGACCCGATCTGCGGGATGGCCGTTGAGCGTGAACGGGCAATGACCGGCGTGCGAGACGGCGAGACGTACTACTTCTGCGCCAAGGGCTGCCGCGACGAGTTCCTCGCTGGCGGCGAGATTCCACCTCCCGTCCGTTCGGCCCCGTAAGCTGCCTACGACCGGCCATCGTCGCCGCCCGGCTGCGCAAGACACACTGAATGTATCGGGCAAGAAACGGCCCGTGGGAGACCGAGATGCAGATGACAACAGCGCCGGCCGAGCGCGGGCGTGAGACCCAGGCCAAGGATCCGGTTCGCGGGGACGCGGCTCAGGAGGCTCGACCATGACAACAGAACCGGAAGAACGCTCTCGTTGGGACGGCTGGCTCAGCCCAAAGCAATGGATACCGCTCACGGGTGTCCTCGCGATCGCGGTAATCGGGCTGGCCGTCTTCCTTCTGCTGGGCGTTAACGACGGCGATGCGACCGGCGCGCCGAGGTGTGCCCCGGGCGACGCTGCCTGCGCCGCCCGCCAGCCTACGCACCAGCACGCGGACTTCGCGCTGTTCATCCGGGGTCAGCAATTCGACTTCAACCAACCGCAGTTCATCTCGCACGACGGCGCGGAAGAGGATGAGACCGCGGACATGCACGAGCCGCGCTTCACAGTCGTCCACATCCACCGGGAGTTGACGACCTGGGACGAGTTTCTGACATCGCTTCGGTTCAAGCTCACAGACCCGTCGTACCTGGGCGTGGATGCTGCCCGGACTTGCATGACGATCCCGAGCGGAGAGAAGCTTTGCGGCGACGCCACGAATACGTGGAAGTTTTACGTGAACGGCGTGAAGGTAGACGGCGTCGCCAACATCACGATTCACGACCTGGATCGCGTGTTAATGAGCTACGGCGGCGAGACGGAACAGCAGGTGCTGGCACAGGTTGCGCAGGTCACCGACCAGGCGTGCATCCCCTCGGAGAAGTGCAAGCCGCGCATCCCTGCCAATGAGCCGGCGGAGCCTTGCACCGTGAGCAACAACTCGTGCGTCAAGCCAGGCGGATAGCGCAGGGATTCTAAGAAGTGCAGCTCGACGTGGCAGCCGAGTTAACGGTACGGCCGCGTTCAACTTCGAGTCGCGCCGGCTGCGGTTTGGACGGTTGTGTCACGCTGCCGAGCGGGGCAGGCCCTGTGTTGAGTGCCCCATGGCGGAGACCCAAGTCCCCGAGCTCGCGGGGCCGGCGGTGGCGCGAGCCGTCAGGCTGACGGGCGATCGGACCGACAACTGGGGACCAGAAGGACGCGCGGTCCGACGACGGCCTGTAGTAGGTTGTTGACTGTACGTACGTCGGGGGTTGAATCAGATGAGACTGCTAAGCGTCCCGGGGGGCATCCTCGGCCTTGTCGTAGTCGCGGCAGTTGCCGTCGTCATTGCCGTTGCCGTCATAGCGGGCGGGGACCACGGGTCCGGAAACGCAACGCCCACCCCGGACACCACAAGCCCAGAGGCTGTGGCGAGCCGATTCTTTCACTGGTACGCGAGCGAACGTAACCTCGGACACGACCCGATGGCTTTGGGCTCCCTCGCTGCAAACGCCGACGTTACGCGGGCCCTGGTGGACTCAATGACCTCCGCGGCGATGGGTGCGCGACCGGGGATCGACCCGATGTTGTGCTCCGGCTCCATCCCGCACGACTTCACGATTGGGAAAGCGGAGATAGCGGGGACATCGGCCAGCGTCACCGTCGGAGCCGCATCCCACCCCGCCGCCTGGCGAGTTGAACTCAAGCAAGAAGCCGCAGTCTGGCGGCTCAACAGGGTCACATGCGTCGTAGGTTGACGGCGTGTCCTGCCCTTCGTCGTCTGGAGTCGGACGTGCGGCTCTGGGCCGGGGGTTCGTTCACGTTCAAGGGCCGAGCTGCCTGGCGATCCATGGGCATGTCGCCCATCGCCGTACGCGGAGGCCAAGGTGCTTCTTAGCACCACAGGTGACGTGGGCCATGCCTCGTCACCTGCTGCCGGCCACTGCCAAGACGATCAAGATGACCATCGGGATGCAGCACAGCAACATCATCCCGGTCATGCCCCAGCCGCCGTGGCCACCCGGGTCCCCCGTCTCGGGCAAACCCTGAGCATGCCCCGGGTCTTCAGCGGACGGCGGGACGTGACGATGGTTCATGGCGCCAACACCCTGGCACGTCGCCGGGCCAGCCATGCGTAGAGCGGGCAGCGCCCGCGGGCTCCCGTGACCAAGAGGTCGATCCCCGCGGCCGCGAGGACCACGGCTCCGACGGCGACGAGCACGGACGGGACCAACGCGAGCCACACCACGGCGCCGAACACACCGGCGGCTCCGACGACGACGCGTGCCAGGCGCTCTGTCAGTGTGAGGTTGACCGTGGACTGCTTCATGATGGTGGTCATGGTTTGCCTCCTCCATTCGTGATACTACGCAAGTAGTATAAGAGGCCGGCGGTGGCCACGTGCCGTCCGAACGGTCCGGCCTCTCGGGTCTACCGGCCCTTTGAGCGCACGGAAGGTTTCCCGCCCTCGATGACCAACCGGCGCCTGGCGGCAAGCTGCTGTGCGCCGATGAGGAGCCAGAGCAACCCTGTTGGTATCGTGAAAATGGCGGACACCACCAGGCC
>JBGOVF010000113.1:0-6915 GCA_041477975.1 Tepidiformaceae bacterium | reverse complement strand
GTCCAGCAGCCGGCGTGTCTCTTCGGCGCGACGCCGTACCTGGTCGGCGCCGCTTACGGCCGAGGCCGATGTGGGCGCGTTCAAGACCGGCCGGCCATCGAAGGCTTCGAACTCGCGGCCGTCTTCCACGAGTTCCCGCACGGAGCGCGTGATGCTCGCGGGGTCGACGCAGACGGCGTCGTAGTCGCTGTAACTGGGCGCGGTGAGCACCGAGTAGTTGTCGATATCAACGTTCGGCAACGGGAATCCAATGACGAGCAGGCGCATTAGTGCATCTCCGTTTCGAGGAGTTGTCGGAGGGCGGAGCGCAGGGCGGGGGCGATATCTGGCCGGCGCAGCGCCGCGGCGACGTTCGCCACGATAAGGCCGAGTGGCCGGCCGGTGTCGAAGCGTTCGCCTTCGAACTGGAAGGCCGACACCGGCTCGCCGGCGGCGATCTGACTGGCGAGAGCGTCGGTAATCTGGAGTTCGCCGTCCTTGCCCGGGTGCGTGCGGTCGATGTGTTCGAAGATTGTCGGGCTGAGGACGTAGCGGCCGACGATGCCGAGTCGGGACGGTGCGTCTTCGAGGCGCGGCTTCTCGACGACGCCTCGCAAGCGCATCGGGTTTCCCGGCCCCGCCGGGTCGACGATCCCGTAGCGTGAGACGTCGGCGTCGCCTACCGGCTCCACGGCGATCACGCTCCCGCGCGTCTGTTCGAAGGCGTCGACAAGCTGCGCCGTGCACGATGTTGCCGCGAGGATGAGGTCATCCGGGAAGAGGAGCGCGAACGGTTGCCCTTCGAGCAGGGAACGGGCGCAGGAAACAGCGTGGGCGATGCCCAGCGGGCGCTCCTGGCGGACGAAGGAGAATCGGGCCAGGCAGGCAGGCGCCCGCGTGCGGTCGGCGAGTTCGGAGTTGCCGCCTTCTCGGAGAGTTCGCTCGACGCGCCCGCCCGGCGCGAAGTGCTCGGCGATAGCCTCTTTGCCATCGGCTGTGACGAAGACCACGTGGTCGATACCGGCGGCGACGATCTCTTCGACGCAATACTGGATGAGGGGCTTGTCGACGACCGGCAGCAGTTCTTTCGGCACCGCCTTTGTGGCGGGGAGCATGCGCGTGCCGAGGCCGGCGGCGAGGATCACCGCGGTGGAGACCGAGGACATGGGGAAATGGTACGGGTGGCAGTTCCAACTGGATATACAGGAGCGGAGGCCCCTGATATGATCCTGATTCGTTTGAATTCACTCGGGGAGCAGTTTGAGGAAACGACCTAAAGTACCACCGAAGCCGGCGCCACCGGAACCACGCATCAACGAGCGCATCCGTGTCCCGGAAGTGCGTCTGATCGACGAAGAGGGCCGGCAGGTCGGCGTAGTCCGCACCGTCGAGGCGATCGCAATGGCTCGCCAGCGCGACGTTGATCTTGTCGAAGTCGCTGCGCAAGCCAACCCACCCGTCGCCCGGCTTATGGACTTCGGGCGCTTCAAGTACGAACAGTCCAAGAAAGAGCGGGAAGCGAAGAAGCACCAGGTCAACGTGCAGCTTCGGGAAGTGCGGATGAAGCCGAAGATCGATGACCACGACGTCGACTTCAAGACGCGAACGGCTGCAAAGCTGTTAAAGCAGGGCGACAAGGTGAAGGTGACCGTCATGTTCCGCGGGCGTGAGATTACGCACCCGCAGATTGGCAAGAACCTCCTCGATCGCGTGTGTGGGAGCCTGGAAGACATCGCCCTGATCGAAAAGGACGCGATGCTGGAAGGGCGCCACATGACGATCATCCTGGCGCCGGACAAGAAGAAGATCGCGGCCAAGGCCCGCGCGCTCGCCGCCGCCGCGGCGGCCGGGGGCGCACCAGCCGTGGAGGAAGAGGAAGAAGACGCCGATGTCCTGGCGGCGGCAGCAGCCGCCCCGGTTGTCGGCGAAGACGACGAGGATGATGACGCGGAGGACGAACTCGAAACCGAGGACGCAACCGCCGCGGCAACCACAGGAGACTAACGTGCCCAAGCTCAAGACCCACAAGGGCGCCGCCAGCCGCTTTCGCGTAACCGGCGGCGGCAAGATCATGCGCATGCAGGGAAGCCGCAATAACTTCCGCCGAAAGAAGCGGAAGCCCGTGACGGTCCTGTTCGGACGCACCGTCGAAGTTTCGCCAACGCACGCGCCTCGCGTGAAGCGGCTGCTGGCCGGGCAGTAACGAAGGTCAAGGAGCACCAGCCATGAGCCGAGTGAAGCGTGGAGTCACGGCGCATCGCCGCCACAAGAAGATCCTGTCCCTGACGAAGGGCCACGCCGGGCAGCGCCATCGCCTGATCAAGCGCGCGAACGAGAGCATGCTCCACGCCCTGCGCTACAACTACGTGGACCGCCGGGACCGCAAGGGCGATTTCCGCGAACTCTGGATCATGCGCATCAACGCGGCGGCCAGGCTCCACGGGCTAAGCTACAGCAGGCTTATCCACGGCCTCAAGCTCGCCGGCATCGAACTCGACCGGAAGACGCTCGCCGACCTGGCTGTTACGCGGCCCGACGCGTTCGAGCAGATCGCAGGCCAGGCGAAGGCCGCTATCGCCTGACGCTTACCCGTTGCGACGAAGCCAAAGGCGCCCAACCCTGGGCGCCTTTTGTGCGCTCACGGCCGGCCTATTTGCCAGACCACGTCAGCCGAGGGGTTCGGGCGAGCCCCAGCACGTAGACGCCGACCGCCAGCACGCCGAGCACGGCGAAATCGAGTGGCAGGCCGAAGAAGCCGTCATCACTGCTGGCGTAGCCCGCGAGGAGGAGTGCATCGACCGCGTACGAGAGCGGGTTGAGTCGCGCGAGCACTTCCAGCCAGGCCGGAAGGTCGTGGACCGGGAAGAACGCGCCGGAGAAGAACAGGAGCGGGAACAGCGCGAGGTTCATGATCAGGTGGAAGCCCTGCATTGTCTGGACGCGCGAGGCGAGCGCCTGGGCGAGTCCGGTGAGCATCAAGTTCATAAGGACGACCGTGGCGATGGCGATCGCGAAGCCGGCCACGACGCCGTGCTGCCACTCGAAGTCGACGAACGGCGCCGCCACGGCCAGGACGATGAGCGCCTGGAGCGCGCCAATGCCCACGCCTGCGAGTGACTTCCCGAGGAGGATGGTCCGGGGCGAGTTGGGCGACGCAAGCAGCATGCGAAGCAGGCCGCTGTCGCGATCGCGGTAGTACGAGGCGCTCGAAAACGTCGCGGAGAAGACCGAAGTCATCACCACCGTCCCGGCGACCAGGTAGGCCGTGAAGTTGCCGGCCTGCAGACTCGATGGCTTCAGTCCTTCGGAGACGCCGTTGCCCAGGAACACGAGGAACAGAAGCGGCGTGAGCATCGATGAGTAGAGCTGCGAGCGGGATCGAACCACGCCCCGCAACTCGCGGCCTGCGAGGGCGCCTACGGCGGCTGCCGTGCTCATACGCCTGCCCCGGCCGGCGCCGGCTGCACGCGCCGCTGCACGTGTTGGAAGTAGGCGTCTTCGAGCGAGGAAGACTCGACGGTCACGGCCCGGATGGCGCCCGGCGCGAGGGCGAAGAGGCGAGGAATGAAGTGCGAGGCGTCGTCGACGGTGACGTGCACCACGCCATCGGCGGTGCTCAGCTCGCCGGTGCCTGGCCACGATGACAGCTCGCGCAGCCGCTCCGGTTCGGGCGCGTCCCAGGTGATGCGCACGGACTCACGCCGCAGCCCGCGCTTCAGGTCCGTGGGCGTACCGTGCGCCACGACTCGGCCGCCGCTCAAGAACGCGACCTGGTCGCAGACGCCATCGGCCTCGGCCAGGTCGTTCGTCGCGAGCAGGATGGTGCGGCGTTCCCCGGCGGAGCGCAGCGCATCCCAGAGGGCGCGCCGCTCGCCGGGGTCAACACCAGTGGTGGGTTCGTCGAGGAGCAGGAGTTCCGGGTCGTGGAGCAGTGCGCGGGCCACTTCGAGGCGCCGTCGCATTCCGCCGGAGAGCGTCACGGCGCCGTCTCTTTCGCGTTCGGACAGGCCGAACTGTCCAAGGAGCTCGGCAATGCGCCCGGAGAGAGCGGCCCCGCCGAGCCCGAACAGCCGCCCGGCGAAGCGAAGATTCTCGCCCACGGACATCAATGGGTCGGCGGTGTTCTCCTGGAACACAGTGCCGATGCGGCCGCGCAAGCCGGGCGCGGGAGGTTGGCCGAACACCCGCAGTTCCCCGCCCGGGGGGCTCTCCATCGCGGCAAGCATCGCGATGAACGTGCTCTTGCCGCTCCCGTTGGGGCCGAGGAGGCCGAAGACGGAGCCAGCCGGCACGTCGAGCGTGAGGCCGTCGAGCGCGCGCCGTTCGCCGTAAGCCCAACTGATGGCGCGGGCTTCGATGGCAGGGCTATTCGAGGGCTGCATCGGCTCGGAGTGTCACACGCCACCCGGCGGGGCGCGAGCGGCGGCTTAGACCACGACCAGGCTGTTCACCACCTGGCCCATGACGATCAGGGCGATGATGGCGACCAGCGGGCTCATGTCCATCATCCCGGTGTTCGGCATGAACCGCCGGATGGGTTCGATGATCGGCTCGGTGACGCGGAAGAGGAGTTGATAGAGCGGGCTCGACTGGTCGATCGGAAACCAGCTCAGAAGCGACCGCGCGACAACCGACCACGTTAGCAGTTGGATGAAGAGGAACGTGAACTGGGCGACGTAGAGGTTTATCGGAGGCTCCGGATGACCGCCTCGGCGGTGTTGCGCTTCTAAGGATAACAAACGGCCGGAAAGGCGGCAGGAAGAGCGTTACATGTTGGCGGCGCGGTGGACCACGTTGATCATGACATAAAGAACGATGATCACCACGAACCCGCTGAGGTCGATGATCCCCGTTCGCGGCATGATCCGCCGCACCGGCTCCAGCAGCGGTTCGGTAACTCGCACCAACAGCTGCACGTACTGGTTGCGCGGCGAGACCGGGAACCAACTGATTAACGACCGCGCCAGGACGGCGAGGATGAGGATGTAGAGGAAGGCGACGACGACCTGGGCGACGGTGTCGTTCAAGCCGGCCCGCCGAGCTCAATCGCCCGTTCGTGTGCCGCCTGGATGCAATCGATGATCGCCGCGCGCACGGCGCCCCGTTCCAGCTCGAGCAGGCCGGCGGCCGTTGTTCCCGCCGGCGATGTCACCAGGGCCCGCAGCTCAGCGGGCGAACGGCCGCTTTCCTGCGCGTAAATCGCGGAGCCGAGGACCGTCTGCAAGACCATCTCTTCTGCCTGAGCGCGTGCCAGCCCGATGCTGACGGCGCCTTCGATCATCGCTTCGATGAAGAGGAAAACGTAGCCGGGACCGCTACCGCTCACGGCCGTCGCCATATCGAGCTTCTTTTCGTCGTCCACGTAAATTTCGCGGCCGATGGCGCCGAGCAGCCCGCGGGCGAGATCGCGCTGCTGGTCGTCCACCGCAGGCGTGGCGGTCCAGACGCTCATTCCCGCCTTGGCAGCTGCCGGAGTGTTGGGCATCACCCGCACGATGCGGTTGTGCCGAAACTCGGCGTCGATCGTTGAAATGCGGATGCCCGCCATGATCGAAAGCAACAGCGCATCGGGGCGGAGCGCCCCATGCACCGAGTGCATGTCCTGCGGCTTCACGGAGAGGATTGCGAGATCGGCTTCGCCCATGCAGGCGGTGCTATCGGTCACGGCCACGCCGTATTCGCTCTGGAGTTGCGCGCGGCGGCGCTCCACGACTTCGCAGACGGTTACCTGCGCGGCCTCGAAGACCCCGCGGTCGATGGCGGCGGCCAGGATGGCTTCGCCCATCACGCCACCGCCGACAATCACCACCTTCACGCGCGCTCTCCGAACAGGGCGCGGCCAACGCGTACGTGGGTCGCGCCTTCTTCTATGGCCACTTCGAAGTCCTCCGTCATGCCCATCGAGAGGTGAGGGAGGCCGTGCTGGTGCGCGAGAGCGGCAAGTTGGCGGAAGACGGGTCGCACCAGCTCGGGATCCGAGACGCGCGGCACCACGGTCATGAGGCCCGTGATGCGAATGTTCGGGAGTTCCTTCGCAATGGCCAACAGCGCGGGCACCTCGGACACGGTGGCGCCGAACTTGGTAGCTTCGTCCGTGACGTTGACTTCGAGCATGACGGAAACAGGGCCTTCGGCTGCTGAGTCGATTGCCCGCAGCAGGCGTTCGGAGTCGATGGCGTGGAGTATAGCAAAGGCCCCGAGTGCGGCCCGGACCTTGTTCGTCTGGAGGTGGCCGATGAGGTGCCACGCGGGAGATCCGAGGTCCGAGTCCCGAGTTCCGAGAATGTGCGCAACGTCTGCGGCTTTGGCGACGCCTTCCTGGACGCGGTTCTCGCCGAAGTCGCGGAGACCGGCAGCGTACGCTTCGAGGACGACTGCGGCGGGCATCGTCTTGGTGACGGCGATGAGCATGACGCCGGCGGGATCGCGGCTGGCGCGGTCGCAGGCACGCTCTATCCGTTCCCGCACGGTGGCGAGCCGCGACGCGAACGAGGTCGCCGGCACGGCCGAGCTGGTCACGGGAATTCCGGCGGGTGGCGAGCTTCCCAGATGCCCCGGCCGATGAGTGCCGCGACGCCCGCCCCGATGACGGCGAAGCCAAGCAAGGTGTTGAAGCTGAACAGGAAGAAGAGGCCGATGAGGCCGACCAATGCCCCGAACAAGAGCGCCAGCGGCAGAGCGAGGATGCGTAACACCGTCCAGATGATGAGGAGCGTTTCTTTCCACCCGCCGGGTGGCGCGCCGCCTCCATCGGGCGTGCCAGGGTTGTAGTAGAAGCCCACGGAGCAAGCGTAGCGCAGGAACGGCGTGTCAGTCGCGAAGGGGCGGGGTCGACGTGCTGCGGCGGCGTATATCAAGCTAACCTTGCCTCATTCAGGTCTCGAACCCGACGGCAGGCCTCGCGGCACGGTCACGAACACTGCCTCGGCCTCGTTG
>JBGOVF010000013.1:0-14310 GCA_041477975.1 Tepidiformaceae bacterium | reverse complement strand
TTCGGCACGATCGACGAGGCCGCGCGTGCGCAGCCTGGATCGAACCTCGCCGTCATCTCTATCCCCGGTGAGTATGCCGCGGCCGAAGCGCGCCGGGCGCTCGAGGCCGGGCTCAACGTGTTTCTGTTCAGCGACAACGTGTCGCTCGAGGACGAGGTGGCTCTAAAGGCCCTGGCCGCCGATCGACGGCTCCTGGTGATGGGGCCAGACTGTGGGACCGCAATCATCGGCGGGACGGGCATTGGGTTCGCGAACGTAGTGCGCCGCGGCCCGATAGGTGTCGTCGGCGCCTCCGGGACTGGCACGCAGGAAGTAACGACCCTCGTGCATCGCGCCGGTTCAGGCATTTCGCACGCTATCGGCACCGGCAGCCGGGACCTCTCCGACGCCGTCGGAGGCGTCACGACCCTCGCGGCCCTCGATCTCCTTGACGCCGACCCGGGGACGGAAGTCATCGTGGTGGTCTCGAAACCGCCGGGGCCGAAGTCACTCGCCCGCCTGCGCGCCCGCTTCCCGGCGTGCACGAAGCCGGTCGTTGCCTGTTTCCTCGGCGCCGCGCCTCGCCCGCCCGTCGCGGGCGGCGCCGTCGAGGTCGGCAGCCTGGACGAAGCTGCCCGTGCCGCGGTGGAGGTCGCCGGGGGCAGCCGGAACAACTCCGTGGGCCCGGCGCCGGCAAACCCGGCGGACATTCTCGCTGCGCGGGAGAGGCTGGGGCCTCGGCAGCGGTACATTCGCGGCGTTTTCGCGGGAGGAACCCTGTGTTACCAGGCGCAAGCGGTTCTTCAACAACACGGCCTGGCCGTTCACTCGAACGCCCCCCTGGACCAACGGCTCACCCTGGCCGACCCCTTTCGCAGTGTGCTGCACTCAGCGGTCGACCTCGGCGACGATGTCTTCACCGCCGGGCGGCCCCACCCAATGTTCGACTCCACCCTTCGCTCGGAGCGCATCCGGGCCGAAGGGGAGGACCCCGAGACCGCGGTCCTGCTGATCGATGTGGTCCTGGGATTCGGGAGCGCGGCAGATCCGGCCGGCGACATCCTCGATGCGATCGTTTCGGCGAGGGAGAGCGCCGCCCGGCGCGGCGGGTACCTCCCCGTCGTGGCTTCTATTTGCGGGACGGCGGAGGACCCGCAGTCCCTGGACGAGCAGGAAGCCAGGCTCCGGAGTGCGGGAGCTTTCGTCTTCAGCTCGGCAGCACAAGCAGCCGCGGCAGCCGCCGCGATCGTGGTTGCGACATGAGATGGAGGACTCTGTGACAGACGCGCGCCGCGACCTTCTTCTCACGGGGCCGAAGGTCGTTAACCTCGGCCTTGTAGACTTCGCAGTGAGCTTGCGCAGCCAGGGGGTGGCCGTTGCGCAGGTGGATTGGCGGCCGCCGGCGGGGGGGGATCCGGAGATGATGGCGTTGCTGGATCAGCTCTTGTGAGCAATGTGCGCAGCACCGCAGGAGGCCATGAGCGTCCGCGCGTGATCGTCGTCGCCCTCGGAGGCAACGCGATCCTCCAGGAACATGAGGCCGGCACAGCCGAGCAGCAGGCCGCCAACCTTGAGCGTGCCTGCTCCCACCTCGTCCCCCTGATCAGGGATGGCAACCGGGTAATCATCACCCACGGCAACGGCCCGCAGGTGGGCAATCTGCTCGTTCAGCAGGTGCAGGCCGCAGACCTGGCGCCGATGCAGCCGATGGATGTCTGCGTCGGCATGACGCAGGGACAGGTTGGCCCGCTTTTAGAACGGATCCTTGCCAACCGCCTCCGTCGCGAGGGCGTCCCCCGTGACGTCGTTGTGCTCGTGAGCCACGTGCTGGTCGACCCGGAGGACCCGGAACTCCAGCGGCTCACGAAGCCCGTCGGCCCATTCGTTGATGCTGCCACGCGCGACCGCCTCACCGCCACCGCCGGGTTCACGTTTCGCGAACTCGGGCGGAATCCGGACCGGCCCTTCCGGCGAGTCGTGCCGTCGCCGCGGCCGTTGCGGCTCATCGAGACGCGTCCCCTGCGCGCGTTGTCCGAGGCGGGTGCGGTCGTTATCGCGGGCGGTGGCGGTGGCGTGCCCGTCGTCCTGGAGCCGGATGGCAGCTACCGCAGCATCGAGGCCGTCATCGACAAAGACCTCACGGCCGAGAAGGTGGCGGAAAGTGTCGCGGCGGACCTGCTGCTCATCCTGACCGACGTCGACCGGGTGGCGGTTGACTACGGGAAGCCGACGCAGCGGAACCTCGACCGGCTCACCCTGGACGAGGCCCGCCGCTTCCTGGAAGCGGGCGAGTTCGGCTCCGGCAGCATGCAGCCGAAGGTCACGGCGTGCATCGAATTCGTTGAGTATGGCGGGGAAGCCGCCATCATCGCCGGGCTTGGCTCCGCCGATCGAGCATTGCGCGCAGAGGCCGGCACACGGATCGAGAGGGGGCCATGAGAGACCGCATGCGCCACATCCTCGAAGCACAGCAATTCGATAAACGGTCGATCACCGAGGTCTTCCGCGAGGCGGAGCTGATGGAAGCGGTGGTCCGTGCCGGCGGCAGCCAGGAGTTGCGCGGCAAGATCATGGGCGCCCTCTTCTACACGGTTAGCACGCGGACCCGGCTCTCTTTCGAAGCCGCCATGCTCCGGCTGGGCGGCCAGGTCATTTCGACTGAGCATCCGGAGATCTTTTCCGACACGGCGCTCGGCGGCAGCCTCGAGGATACCGTCCGAATGATCAACAGCTATGCAGACGTCGTGGTCCTGAGGCACCCGGCAGAAGGCTCTGCCCTGCGGGCCGCGGCGGTGTCCGAGGTCCCCGTGATCAATGCCGGCGATGGCGGCGGCCAGCACCCGACGCAGGCCCTCCTGGACCTTTACACCATCTCGCGTGCACAGGACGGCATCGACGGGGCAGCCGTGGTCGTGATGGGCGACCTGGCGAACAGCAGGACGGCGCGGTCGCTCTGCTACTTCCTTGGGAAGTACTCGGGGATTCGCCTCTGGCTGGTGGCGCCGAAGTCGCGGGCTATCCGCAGGGATATCGTGGAGTACCTTGAGCGGCATCGGGTCCGGTTTGCCGAGATACACGGCCCCGGTCCCGAACTGGACGAGGCCCTTCGCCTGGCCCATGTCATCTACCAGACGGACCTCCCGCCGTCCGAGGCGGCTCCGGCAGCCTCCCCTGAACCGCCCCGGGAAGCGTTTGCGATCAACGGGGATGTCGTCGCGCGGATGCGGGAAAGCGCGATCATCATGCATCCGTTTCCGCGAGACGCGGCGATTGCCCGCGAGGTCGACAGTGACCGCCGGGCCCTCTACTTCCAGCAGATCCAGAATGGCCTCTACGTCCGTATGGCCTTACTGCGCATGCTTTTAGCCCGCTGAGCCCGCCCAAGAAAGCCGAGCCCGCGGTGCGCACGGGCTCGCCGGCACGTTCAGCTACCGGGCCCCAGGCCTCAGACGAGACGGCCAGGCTGGGCGGATCGCCTGCGCGAAACGAAGAGTGCGCTGATCCCGGCGGCCACGACCCAGGCGGCCGTCAACGTGACAGAAAGCGCCAGGTTGTCCCCAATCGCTGAACCAGCCGCGACCGTCACGACAGTGGCCGGGGCGGTCCCCGCGGCCGTCGCAAGGATGAACGGCAGTGCAGCGATCGGCGTCAGGCCGGCAAGGTAGTTAATCCAGTCGAAGTTCGTAGCCGGAAGCAACCGTGCCCAGAACACAGCCCACGGACTCGCGGCTTCTGATGCTCGGGCCATTCGCCCCCAGGCCCGGCGGCCCACCATCGCGGCCACCACGCGGCGCGGGATCAGACGAGCGAGAAGGAACGCTCCAAGCGAACCGGCCATCAGGCCGGCCATCGCATAGGCGGAGCCGACGACCGGCCCCCAGATCACGCCGGCGACGACGAAGAAAGGGGTGTTGGGAATCGGGGCGACGATGACGGCGGCGGCCAGTAGTCCGATGAAGAGCAGTGGGCCGGCCGGACCGGCGCTTTCAACCTGGTCCCGAAGCGAGCCCGCCCCAACGCCGGGGGCCATCGCCGAGATCCGGGCGGCGAAAAGCGCACCGGCCACGACGGCGGCGACCACCAGCGAGGCGATCGCGACCGACGCTCCGATACGGAAACCCCTGCGCATGTGCCTCCGGCGTGGCGCTCGCGATTCCTCGCCCCCTGTTACCGATGACGGGCTACGCGTGCTGCGCGGGCGGTCCGCCGAAGCGGCGCGCTGAGCCGCGCCGCGCGCCGGGGCGTTGGTTCGTAGCCACGACCAGCGACGCGAGGATCGCGGCCGCCGCCACGATGCTCCAAAACAGCCATGCCATGGCGATGGCCTCCCTTATCGAGTCTGTCCGTATGCTCACGATAGCCGTCTGCACGGAGGCCACCACGTCCACTCGGTCCCCTGATGGTGGGCCAGGCGGTAGAGTTAAGAAGCAGCCGGCGGTGAGGCGGCCAGGCGCATGGCCCCGAGGGAATGCGTGACGCGGGCGAAGACGCTTCCCGCCGGGTAGTTGCCCTGCGCGTCGCGCGTGCCGGCGGGGATACCGGTGAGGAGTTCGACCCCCTCTTCCACGCGGGACAACGCCCAGATGTGGAACCGCCCCTCATCCACGGCACGAATCACATCCGGCCGGAGAGTGAGGCTACGCACATTCGCCGACGGGATCGTCACGCCCTGGCTGCCGTCGAGGCCGACCGCGGCGCAGAGGTCGAAGAATCCCTCCACCTTTTCGGTAACGCCTCCGACTGCCTGGACGTTCCCGAACTGGTCGATCGAGCCGGTGACGGCGATCCACTGGGCCACGGGGACGTCCGCGAGAGCGGTGAGGATCGCGTAGAGCTCGGCGGAGGAGGCGCTGTCGCCTTCGACTTCGTCGTAGCTTTGTTCGAAGGTGAGGCTGGCGTTGAAGGTGAGGGGTAAGTCGCGCCCGAAGGTGCCGGCGAGGAAACCGCTGAGGACCAGCACCCCCTTGGTATGGATGGCTCCGCTGCGCTCGGTTTCGCGTTCGATGGCAACGACGCCCTGGCGGCCGGGGCCCACGCGGCAACTGATCCGGGCCGGCGTTCCGAAGGCGTAGTTGCCGGCCTGGTAGACGGCGAGACCGTTCACCTGGCCGACGACGGAACCGCGCGTTTCGACGTGCAGCGTGCCTTCGGCGATCAGGCGGCGGAGGCGGTCTGCCAGCAACCCGGACCGGGATTGCTTTCCGGCCAGGGCGGCGAGGACGTGGCTCGCGTCGACCGTTTCCGCTCCTGCGGCCTCCGCGAGTTCGTTCGCCTCCACGCAGAGGTCGGAAATCAGGCCGTACCTCGTGGTCAGGCGATCCTGGCGATCGGCCAGGCGGCTCCCATGCTGCACGATCTCTTCGAGCGCGGCGCGGGTGAAGTGCCTGAGGCCCAGGTCCGCCCGGATGCGGCAGACGAACTGGGAGTAGGCGAGCACCGCCTCCGCGGTCGCGTCGACGTCCGGCTCGAATTCGGCCCGGATCTTGAAGAGTGAGCCAAAGTCGTCATCCAGGACGTCAAGCAGCGCGAAAATGTGGGGTTCGCCGATCAGGACGACCTTCACATCGAGCGGAATGCCCTGGGGGACGAGGTCGACGACGGGGAATGGGAGGAGGCTCTCGCCGAGATCGCCGACGCGGACTTCGCGCGTCTTGAGCGCGCGTTTAAGCATCACCCATGAGCGCGGTTCAGACAGGATGTCCTGCAGTTGAAGAATGAGGAACCCGCCATTGGCAATCTGCAGGGCGCCGGCGCGCGCGTGCATGAAGTCGCTGACCATGGTGCCCATGCGATTTTCGAACTCGATGCGGCCGAAGAGGTTGGCAAAGCTGGGGTGGCTTTCCTCGTACACCGGCGCGCCCTGTTGCCCGGGGTCGTGGCGGACGAAGACGTTGACCTGGTAGCGGCGGAGGATCTGTTCGCGGATCGCGATCAGTTCTGCAACCGCCTGCGGCGGCGCGCTCTCGGCGAAGCCATCGGTGAACCGCTTGAAGACCGAAAGATTCGCGACGATGTCCGATTCAACCGCGGTGAAGTGTTCGCCGAGCGATTCCCCATCGAAGCGTTTGCGAAGCTCATCGAGCACGCGGCCGACAACGAAGCGCGTGATTTCGCGATCGACGGCTTCGACCGCGGTAGAGGCGTCCGCTTCGAGGTGCCGGAGCTGCCTGCCCGTGGCGCCGATGGCATCCTGGGCATCCGCGCTTCGCCGCTCGATTGCGGCCCGGTCGGCATCGGCAAGGGCGTTGAACTGCTCCTGGGTCATCGGAGTGCCATCCTTGAGACAGGGCACCGGGATCAGGCCCATCGGCGACGGATTCAGCGCGAAGCCGATGGCGCGGACGGTTTGCTCCAGGGCCTGGAGAGCTGCTTCGCGCTGGCGCGTGAAGGGCTCGACAGTTCGCTGAGCCTGGTTCACATAGGCCTCGGCATCGAAGGCGCGGGGGATCTCGTCCTTGCAGATGGTTACGAGCTGGCCGAGGGCGCGCTCCAGTTCGCCGGCGGCGCCAGGTGGCAGCGAAACGGCCCGTGGACGGCGCGGGTCGCTGAAGTTGTAGAGGTAGCACCAATCGGGGGCCGGCGGGCGCGCGGCCGCGGCTTCGGCCACATGGATACGCGCAACGGTGCTGCGCCCGGACAACGCCGGCCCCGAAACGGCAATGTTGTACCCCTCGGCTGTGATTCCAAGCCCGAAGCGGATGGCCTCCTGCGCGCGGCTCTGCCCGGCGACGTTCTTTAGGGGCTCCACGCACTCCGTGGATTCCGGAAGGGCTACCGGCAGGGCAAGCCGGAGCACTGTCGATCGGAGGGCGAGACGACTGGCGAGGGACGCCTCGGAAGGTGGTGGGCTCACTGGTTTCCTCCTCGCGGCCGCCGGCAGGCGACACAGCGTCCGCTCGTCTGACTAAGGTGCGCGCCTGGGGCCCGTCGTCTCAGGGACGGTCGGGGTAAGGATCGGGGACGGAAGTCCGTGACTTGCGAATGAGCGGCGTGGCAAGGTGAGGGGTGGCAGGAGCGCATATGAAAGACCTTTTGACGATCGCGGATCTCACGCGCGACGACTTCGAGATGCTGCTCGCCCTCGCGGCTGAGTTCAAGGCCGACCCGCATCGCGAACCGGATTTTCTGGCGGGCGAAATCGTCGCCCTCTACTTCTCCAGGCCTTCGACGCGCACGCGCTTTTCATTCGAGGCGGCGATCCACCGGCTGGGCGGCTCCGCGGTGGCGGTAGGTCCGGCGGAGCTGCAGTTGAGCCGCGGCGAGACCATCGAAGACACCGCCCGAACATTGAGCCACTTTGCCCGAGCAGCGGTAATCCGGACGTCGAGCCACCAAGAGCTGGAACAGTTCGCTGGCGCCGCGACGATGCCGGTGGTCAACGCGCTTACCGATAGCCACCACCCCTGCCAGGCACTGGCCGACTTCCTGACGCTTCGCGAGCGCTTCGGCACGATCCGCGGCGTGCGGGTCGCATACGTGGGCGATGGCGCGAACAACGTTGCCCGGAGCCTGCTGGAGGCTGCGGCGTTGGCCGGAGCGAACCTCGCGATCGGGGCGCCCGCCTGGCACCAGCCCGCGCTCGCGGCCCTCCATCGAATCGGAGTCACGGCGCGCGCCAACGGCGGATCCGTTTTCGTCACGGAGGACCCGGCACTGGCGGTGAGGGACGCCGTGGCGGTGTATACCGATACGTGGATGTCGATGGGGAGCGACGAGAGCGAACGGGACGCTCGCCTGCGCGAGTTCGCGCCATTCCAGGTCAACGAAGCCCTCCTTTCGTGCGCCGCGCCCGGGGCCGCGTTCATGCACTGCCTGCCGGCGCATCGCGGCGAAGAGGTAACCGCGGAAGTTATCGATGGGCCGCGGTCGATGGTGTTCGAGCAGGTGGAGAATCGCGGCCACACGGAGCAGGCTGTGCTCGTGGCCCTGCTTCAGCATCGCCTCCATGGTTCGCCGCCGTGCTAGTGGTCGTGGCGGTGAGCGGCAAGGCCTTGCTCCGCCGGGGCGAGAGCCCCGTTCCTCGGCGCCCACAGTTCGCCCACCCGGCGCGGGCGCTCTTCTGCGGGCCCGAGTCATGACGGGCCCGGTGAGGACGGTCATCCTCGGTGCGGCCGGGAGGGATTTTCACAACTTCAACGTGGTCTACCGGCACGACATGGAGACCGAGGTAGTGGCCTTCACGGCGGCCCAGATCCCCGGGATTGCGGGACGGCGTTACCCGGCCTCGCTCGCCGGGCACCTGTATCCGGAAGGGATTCCTATCGAGGACGAGAACGACCTTGAGGCCTTGTGCCGGGAGCGCAAGGTGCAACGAGTGGTGTTCGCCTATAGCGATGTCAGCCACGAAACGGTGATGCACCTCGCTTCGCGGACGCTGGCCCTGGGCGCGGACTTCGTTCTGCTCGGACCGGAGAGCACGTACCTTCACGCCGAAGTCCCGGTGATCGCCGTGACTGCCGCGCGCACCGGCTCCGGAAAGTCGCCGATTTCGCGGTGGCTCGCGCGATACCTCGTCAAAGGCGGCCGCAGGGTGGCGGTTGTGCGCCACCCTATGCCCTACGGCGACCTCGCGCGGCAACGTGCGCAACGCTTCGCAGCGCCGGCCGACCTCGACCGGGCGGATTGCACGGCCGAAGAGCGCGAGGAGTACGAGGCGCACATCGCGGGCGGCTCCGTGGTGTTTGCGGGAGTGGACTACGCCGACGTGCTCGCCGCGGCCGAAGCGGAGGCGGACGTCATCATCTGGGACGGCGGTAACAACGACTTCCCCTTCTTCCGGCCCGACCTCCAGATTGCGGTGCTCGATGCCTTGCGCGGGACCCAGGCGAATCACTATCACCCGGGCGAAGCCGTGCTGCGCATGGCCGACATCATTGTCGTGAACAAGGTGGATGTCGCCACGGCGGAGCAGGTGCAGGCAGCTGAGGCGGCAGCGCGATTGCTCAACGCGCGGGCGCCGCAAGTCCGCGGGACGTTGCGGGTGACGCTCGATGCCGGGGCCCTCGTCCGGGGACGGCGCGTGCTGGTTGTGGAGGACGGCCCGACGATCACTCACGGGGGCATGCCTTTCGGGGCCGGGTGGGTGGCGGCGACACAGGCAGGCGCCGGCGAAATTATCGATCCGCGCGCACATGCGGCCCCGTCCATCCGGGCCGTGTACCAGCAATATCCCCACATCGGGAACGTGCTTCCGGCCGTGGGATACACAGCCGGGGAACTGGCCGGGCTGGGGGACACGATCAACGCATCGGGCGCCGAGGTTGTCGTGTCCGGCACGCCTTTCGACCTCGCGGCGGTCGTTTCCCTGACGATGCCTGTGGTCCGGGCGAATTATGAGTTCGAGGAACTGGGGCTGCCTCAGCTTGCCGCGGCCGTGGATGCGGCTCTTGCCGGAACCACCTCGCATCCGCCTTGAACCGCCGAAACGGCGGGCGCCACTGGCGCGGGACACGCCGGGCGGTTCCGGGATCCCGCGAAGAGGATGGGCTCGCGGTGCAGCCGCCACCGGCTAACGGTTAGGACCGTGTGGCTCACCAGAAGCGGGCACATGGCCGCATCGTGCGGGTGGACCCGCTGGCACGCTGTCGCCATGGATCGAACACGTAGCTTCCGCACCAGGGCGGGCCTGGCATTGGTGGTGCTGGCCGGCTCGTTGGCCATCGTCGGCGGCTGGGGGTGCGGCGGCGGCGGCGACGATCTCGCTGACATCCGCGCGACCGCAACGGCAGCCGCTTCGGCGGCGGCTGTGACGCCCACCATCGATCCGATGGCTGCCTACAAATCCCGGGCAAACGGGCTCGCCAGCGATTTGTCGGGGCTGTACGGCGCCCTGTTCGCGGACCTTCTCAAGGCCCAGGTAAACCAGGCCGATCCGAAGTGGCCTGGAGTCCTTACCGGCGACGCTGACCTCATCGTGCAGAAGGCCCAGGAGCTTCGAAACCTGGCCCAGCCGGCCGAGCTCAATCCCGTGCTCGCAGGGAAAATCGGAGGTGTCGCCGATGCGTTTTCCGCCGCCGCGACGCTTCTGAAACAGGCCGTGCTACGCGCCGATCCAGGCCAGTCCGCCCAGGCCGTGCAGATGCTCGGGCAGGCGAACAACGATCTTGAGGCTCTCCGGACGGAGTTCAAGTAAGTTAGCCGGCGGCCGGCTCCTGGCGCGGTTCGCGCGCTCCCGGCTCTCCCTGAGACTCCACCACGATGCGCCCGTCCTGCATGCGCAGGATGCGGTCGGCAGCGGCTGCGACACCCTGGTCGTGCGTCACGAGGAGAATCGTTACCGGCCGTTCGCTGCGGATCCTGCGAAAAAGGTCCAGCACGTTGGCGCTCGAACGGGAGTCCAGGCTCCCCGTGGGCTCGTCCGCGAGAAGGATCGGTGGCTCGTTTGCGAGCGCCCGCGCGATGGCGAGTCGCTGGCGTTCTCCGCCTGAGAGCGCTGGCGGCCGGACGTGGCCGCGGCTCTGCAGGTCCACCGCGTTCAGAAGCATGGCGGCGCGTTCACGAACCTCGTGGTGTGGCCGGCCGCTCCCGAACATCGCCACCTCGATGTTCTGGAGGGCATTGAGGTTCGGAAGGAGATTGTGAAGCTGAAAGACCAGTCCCACTTCCATCCGCCGGAATCGATCCAGGTTGCCCACCCTGCCCAGGTCGCGCCCGTTCACAAGGATCCGGCCTGATGTCGGACGATCGAGGGCGGCTATGAGGTGGAGCAGCGTTGATTTACCGCAGCCAGACGGCCCCGACAGGGCAACCCACTCACCCGCCGCAACCGAGAGCGAGATGCCATCGAGCGGCCGCAGCACGCCCCGGTCGAATGTCTTCACAACATCGATGACTTCGATCGCGAGAGGGGGCTCACTCATGCCGGATCGCCTCGAGCGGCGAGAGCAGCGCGGCTCGCAGCGCGGGGTAAATGGCCCCCAGGAGCGCCATCGCGAACGTCACGGCCAGGGCACGCATGAAGACGGTTGCCGGGTATTGGGGCTGGAACACGCCAACGAGATCCGGCGCGCGCTGCAGCGCCTGGATGGCCGCGAAGCCCACTGCGACGCCGACCGAGGCGCCGACAAGGCTCAGCAGCACCGCCTCCAGCAGGACGGAAAACAGGACCCGCGAACGCGCCCAACCGATCGCGCGAAGGACACCAAACTCACGAGTGCGCTCGAAGATGCTCAGCATCATGGTGTTCATCACTGTCACTGCTCCGACGGCGAGCGCCAGGACCGTGACGCCGATATTGGCGGCGCTGATGAGCTGGAGGTTGCGGTCGACACGTCCGAAGTCCGATTCCGTGCGGACCGTCGCCAGTTCCGGGCGGTCGGCTTCGATCTGCTTCCGCAGGGCGTCGATGTTGGTTCCCGGTGCAACTCGCACGAAGGCGAGCGTGATGGTGCCGGGCTTCCGCTCGCGCGCCTGCAACGGGTGGAGCGGCATCATCACTGCCTGGTCGCCGAACACCTGGCCAGTCGAGTAAATACCAACGATCTGGAACAGGTTGCCGTCGATATCCATTTGGTCGCCCACGGTTTTGTGGAACTCCCGGGCAGTCCGGTAACCGAGCATCACCTGGTCGCCGCCGTTCGCATCGTAGGCCTGGCCGACCACAATCTGCACCCCGAAGTCCGCCAGCTGTTCTGGCGGGACCCCGAGCTGGAGGAAGAATGGATGGTCCTTGTCAAGGTCTACCGGCGCGACCAAAACGCCCACGGTGCTGCGGACGCCGGCGTAGCCGCGAAGCGCCTCGATGTCGCTCTCATCCATCGAGCTGTAGATGACATCGGACACACCCTTCTGTCCGATGGAGAAGTCCGCCTTGCCGGTTTGCAACACGGAGATGGCGGTTTCCCGAAGGCTGAACGTGAGCACGCCCATGGTGGTGACAGTCGCGATGCTGATCGCTATCGCCACGGCGGTCAGCGCTGCTCGAACCTTGCGAGTGAAGACGTTGCGAGCCACCAGGCTGAAGAAATACATCAGTGCGCCCTTCGCGCGTCAGCCGTAGGGTAACCACGGGGCGCTCGGTTCGAATGCGGCATGCGGACCTCTCCTCGCTGTGGCAGCGCTACTCAGGCGACGCCTCTGAGGCATCCGGCAAAGGGGATGTGAACTCGGCGAACTCGGGAACGTCGATTTTGTCGAGCACGTTCTGCGTCGTGGCATCGAACAGGTGTACGCGATCGAGGTCGAGGAACAGGCTGACGGCCTGGCCGGGTCTCGCGCGGCTGCGGGGATCGACGCGCGCCAGCACCTTCTGGTCTTCGACGATCACGTGGAGGAAGCGCTCATTGCCCATCATCTCCGTGACGTCCACCTGGCCACCGATGAGTTGGCCGCGAACCTCCGCCCGTACAAAGGCCTGGTCGTGAAGATCTTCCGGGCGGATTCCGCAGACGACGTCTCGCCCGGCGAATTGTGCCACGCGCCGTGAGCGTTCGGCAGGCAGGCGGATCTGAAGGCCCTGGAGTTCGATGCGCATCGCTTCTCGAGTGCCTTCCAGCCTGCCCCCGAGGAAGTTCATGGCCGGGCTGCCGATGAAGCCAGCGACGAACACGTTCTCGGGCCGGAAATACACGTCTTCCGGCGTGCCGACCTGGTGCAGCACGCCATCCTTCATGACGGCGAGGCGGGTGGCCATCGTCATCGCTTCCACCTGGTCGTGCGTGACGTAGATGAAGGTGGTCCCCAGGCGTTCGTGGAGCTTGCTCAATTCGGTTCGAGTCTGGACGCGAAGCTTCGCATCGAGGTTCGAGAGGGGTTCATCGAAGAGGAACACTTTCGGCTCCCGGACGATAGCCCGCCCCAGGGCGACCCGTTGGCGCTGCCCTCCGGAGAGCTGGGCCGGCTTACGTTTAAGTAGCTCCCCGATCCCGAGCGTTTCCGCGGCCGCCGTCACGCGCCGCCGAATCTCGTCCTTATGGGTGCCGTGCATTTTGAGGCCGAAGGCCATGTTGTCGAACACCGACATGTGCGGGTAGAGCGCGTACGACTGAAACACCATCGCGATGTCGCGATCGCGGGCCGGGAGGTCGTTGACGCGGACGTCATCGAGGTAGACCTGGCCGGAGGTCAGCGTTTCGAGGCCTGCCAGGAGGCGGATGACCGTGGATTTGCCGCATCCGGATGGCCCAATGAGCACCAGGAACTCTTTGTCGTGGACTTCGAGGGTGAGGTCGTTGACGGCGAAGACATCGCCGAAGCGCTTCGTAACGTGTTCGTAGACAACCTTGGCCATTCTGCCTCTCCCTTAACCGCGCAGCGCGCCCGCCATGAGGCCGCGTACGAAGAAGCGGCCAAGCACGATGTAGACGATCAATGTAGGCAACGCGGCGATAAGCGCGCCGGCCATCTGGACGTTCCACTCGACGATGAAGCTGCCGGCCATGTTGTTCAAAGCCACGGTCGCGGGCTGGATTCCCGGGTTGCTGGTAACGGTCACGGCGAACAGGAAGTCGTTCCAGATCGAGGTGAACTGCCAGATGGCCACAACGACGAACCCCGGCAGCGAGAGCGGAAAGATGATCCGCGTGTAGATCTTGAATATGCCCGCCCCGTCCATCTTCGCGGCCTCAACGAGCTCGGTGGGAACGTTCGCGTAGTAGTTGCGAAAGATGAGCGTGGTGATCGGGATGCCATACACGACGTGCGTAATGACGAGCCCCCAGAGACTCCCGTACACGTGCAGTTGCTGGAGTGTCTTGACGAGCGGGATGAGCACGCTCTGGTAGGGGATGAACATCCCGAAGAGCAGCAAGAAGAAGATGAAATCAGAGCCGGGGAAGCGCCATTTCGTCAGGATGTAGCCGTTGATGGAGCCCAACATGCAGGAGAAGATCGTCGCCGGGATCACCATCTTGAAGCTGTTCGCCAGGTTGGTGTCGAGGGTCTTGTAAGCCTCGCGGAACGAATCGAAACGCAGCGCGGATGGCAGGTCCCACATCTGCTCGAGCCGAACCTCCTGGAAGCTCTTGAGCCCCGTGACGAAGAGCACGTAGATCGGCATCAGGTACAGAAGCGCGAAAAGCACCAACACGGAGTAGATGCCTATGCGAGACCAGGGAATCGTCACAACCGGGCCTCCCGCCGCAGGCTCCAGAAGAGGTACGGGATCACCAGCACGCTGACGGCCAGGAGCATGACGATCGAGACGGCCGCGCCGTGTGAGAAGTGGTTGCCCTGGAAGGTCGTTTCGAACATGAACAGGCCGGGCACGTCGGTGGCGAACCCGGGCCCCCGCCGCGTCATTGAGATCACGAGGTCAAAGATCTTCAGGGACTGGTGGCCGAGGATGATCATCGCGCTCAACGTCACGGGACGGAGCAGCGGGAGGGAGATGTG
>JBGOVF010000067.1:0-8925 GCA_041477975.1 Tepidiformaceae bacterium | reverse complement strand
TCGGATGGTGACGAGCGGCGGCGTGCACGCACGCCGGACGGCGCCGGTCCCGAAGCCGGGAAGCCGGCGCTTCTGTCCTGGGCACGAGCGTCCGGCGTCAGGCCGCAGGTTCGGCCGGGCGGGGCGCCGCGTGGCGGCGGGCGCGGCGCAGAGCGAAGAAGACGATCAGCGCCGGCGCCGCCAGCCAGATGGCGGCGACGCTCGCGACCACGCCAGCGGCCGCGAAGCCGCGGGCGACGACGAGCGAACGTTCCCACGAGGTCTGCCAGACATCGCCGAGCGTGGTTGAACCGCTATCGGCCTTCGCAGCAATGACCGGCGAGAGCGTGACATCGACCGTGGCCAGGTCAGTCAGCTTGTCGAGGGCGTTGATGCGGCCCTGGATCTGCTCGATCTGGGCCCGCACGCTGTTGAGGCGGTCGTTCACGGTGAGGATGTCGCTGATACTCTTCGTCTGGTCGAGCAGCTTCAGGTACTGAGCCTCGGTGCTCTGGAGGTTGCGCAGCCGGCTCTGGAGGTCGATGTACTGCTCGGTGACCTCGCTCGACTTGGCGCCTTCGCGCTGGACTTTCGCGCCACTCATCGTGCGCAGGCTGGCGAGCAGGTCGTCGTAGCGGTCGGCCGGCACGCGGATGGTTAGCGTGGCTGAACCGCGCGACTTGTCGTTGTTGTCGGTTGCGTTCGTGAAGTTCGATTGCTCGATGTAGCCGCCGTTCACGCGGGCCAGGCGTGTCGCCTCGTTGAAGGCTGCGCCCACATCGTCCACGCCCAGGGCGAGCGTGGCGTTGAAGATGATCTTCCGGTCCACGGTGCTGCCCAGCTCCGGTGCGGTGTTGCCGCCGCCTGTCGCAGGCACGGCTGCCGCGTCGGATGCGTTCTGCGAGAGCGTGCCCTTCGCGCTCGTGGCCGCCGCCACTGGCTGGCGGCTGTCGCCGGAGCCGCTGCTTTGGGTGTCGTCTCCACACGCCACAAGCAACGCCGCGATCCCCATCACTACCCCACCGAGTACTGCGAATCGCCTGTTCATTATCCACTTCTCCTATGGGTGCCTTGAGCGGCACTCATGCCCGATCAACGCCGACCGCGCGAATTCGGTTCCTGCGGGGGGAAACGGTGGGGTAAAGAGAGAGGGCCGCTTGCGCGGCCCTCGGAGGAATCGGTTCTCGGACTGGCTCAGTTTTGAGTCTGCTCGCCGGCCTTGGCATCGATCACTCCCTGCGGAGTGATCTTGATCGAGCGAGCGCGGGCCTCTGGCTTCTTCGGCAGGGTGAGCTTCAACATGCCGTGCTCGAACACGGCCTCGGCGTGGTCGGCATCGACCGTGGGCGGGAGGCGGAGCGAACGCTCGAAGCTGCCGTAGCGCAGTTCGCGCCGGACGTAGTTGTCCTCGCTGGTCTCGTCCTTCGACTGGGTTTCGCCCTTGATGGTGAGGATGTCGTCTTCGACCGAGATCTCGACATCTTTCGGATCCACGCCGGCGACGGCGGCTTTGACGACGTAGCTATCGTTGGTCTCGAAGACATCGAGGCCGAGGCTGGCGACGCCCAGGTCTTCGCCGTTCCGGAAGGAAGGCAGGCGGCTGAAGCTCTGGTCGAAGAGCCGGTCCATGACGTTTCGCATCGCGGCGAACTCGGAGGCGGGGCCCCAGCGGGTGAGTGCGGTTGGCATGACGCAAACTCCTTGTGTTTTGATGCGAAAACCATACTACCTCCAGGCGTTAAGGGCAAGCTCTCTGACAACGTGGTTATCAAGTTTCTCGCTCCTTTCGTTGTAATCCAAGCTGGCTTCGCGTAAACTGATCGCCATGGCGAAAGACTTCTACGAGGTGTTGGGCGTGCCCCGGGGCGCCTCCGAAAAAGAGATTCGTGCCGCCTACCGGAAGCTCGCGCGGAAGCATCACCCCGATGTGAACCCCAACGACAAGGCGGCGGAAGCCCGGTTCAAAGAGATGAACGCCGCCAACGATGTCCTTTCCGACCCCGACAAGCGCAAGAAGTACGACAAGTACGGCGACCGTTGGGAGATGGCCGACCAGATGGACGAGGCGCAACGCAGGCAATCGGCGGGCGCGTGGGGGCGTAATGGTGGGCCGGGTGGCGGCGCCGAAACGCTCGGCGACTTTGGCTCGATCTTCGACAACCTCTTCCGGCGCGAGCGTGGCGGGCCTCGCGGGCAGGCCGCGAACCGCCGTGGCCAGGATATCGAGACGCCGGTCGAGGTGTCTCTCGAAGAGGCGTTCCACGGCACGACGCGGACACTGAACCTGCAGTCGCCGGAGACGTGCAAGACCTGCGGCGGGAGCGGCGAAGTTGCGGGCGCCATCTGCCACATGTGCGAAGGGATGGGCCAGGTCACGCGGACGCGGCGGCTCGAGGTGAAGGTGCCGGGCGGCGTGAAGACGGGTTCGCGGGTGCGGGTTGCCGGAGAAGGGCGGGCCGGGCTGGGTGGCGGCTCGGCGGGCGACCTGTACCTGGTCGTGACCGTGCTTTCGCACAGCCGCTTCGAACGCAAGGGCGATGACCTCTACCTGGATGTGAATGTCTTCTATGCGGACGCGGTGCTGGGCGGAGAAGTGGCGGTGGCCACCATGGATGGCCGGGTGGCCCTGCGGATCCCCGAGCTGACCCAGAACGGGCGCCAGATCCGGCTGGCCGGGAAGGGGATGCCGGTGCTTGGCAAGGGCGGCGCGAAGGGCGACCTCATCGTTCGCGTTCGCGTCCAGTTGCCTGAGCAACTGGCTCCAGAAGAACGCGAACACTTTGAGACGCTGCGCAAGCTGCACGAATCCACGACGACAAGCGAGAGGAGGTGACGAAGATGGCCCGAACGATTCCCAACCAGGGCGCTGAAGGCGGGATGCCGGACGACGAGCCGTGTTACGTCATCTCGATCGCGGCGCGGCTCGTGGGCATGCACCAGCAGACGCTGCGCTATTACGAACGCGCGGGGCTGATCGAACCGAAGCGCACCGGCGGCAATATCCGCATGTATTCGAACAGCGACATCCAGCGGATCCGCCAGGTGCAGCGCTGGGTCGATGAGTTCGGGGTGAACCTGGCGGGCGCCGAGATCATGATCCGCATGAGCGAGCAGATCCGGCGTTTGCAGGGCGAGTTAGAACTGACGCGGCGCGAGTTGGACCGGATGCGGGCGACGCGCTTGCCGGCACCGTACCGGGCAAGGCATGAGCCGTGAGGGATGAGGCATGAGCGTGCCGGTCACCGGGTTCGAGGACCTCATCGCCTGGCAGAAGGCCCGAGCGATGGTGAAGGAGATCAACACTCTCGCCGACTCGCCGAGCATGGAACGTCGACGGGCGTTTCGTGATCAACTGCAGCGCGCGGCCGTCTCGGTCATGTCCAACATCGCAGAGGGCTACGAACGTGGAAGCCGGGCCGAATTTCACCACATGCTCTTGATTGCCAAGGGCTCTTGCGCGGAGGTTCGCTCGCTTCTTTATGTAGCTCTCGACGCTGGCTACATCCCGGAAGCTCTGTTCAAGCGGCTCCACGAGCAGGCCGCGGAAGTTGGACGAATCGTCGGAGGCCTTCGGGTTTCCGTCGGGCGCCAGCGGGCTGCCGACAAAATGGCGCGCTGATAGCGAGCGCTCAAGCCACATACCTCATCTCTCATTCCTCAGGAGGAACGACTTAAATGATGCGACAAGACAGATTCACCGAGCAGGCCCAGCAAGTGCTGGCCGAATCGCAGGAGATCGTGCGGCAGCAGCGGAACAGCCAGTGGGGCGTACCTCACGTGCTGGCGGCGCTGGTGAACCACGAAAAGGGGCTTGCCCAGCAAGTCCTGCGGAAGCTGAACGTCGACCTCGGCCGGCTGAAGCAGCGCGTTGGCAAGGTTCTCCAGGACCTTCCGCGGCTGCAGTACGACGTCGTCCAGATCTACACGACGCCGGAGGTCGTGCGGATGCTGGAGACGGCGAACGCCGAAGCCGACCGGCTGAAGGACGAGTACGTCGGCGTGGAGCACCTGCTCATCGCCATCGCAGACAACGAAGAGAGCGGCGCAACCAGGCTGCTTTCGGAGTTCGGCGTGACCAAAGAGTCCGTCTACCGGGCACTGCAAGATGTCCGGGGAAAGGCACGCGTGACCAGTCCGACCGCTGAGAGCAGCTACCAGAGCCTCGAAAAGTATTCGACCGACCTCACGGAGCTGGCACGCGCCGGCAAGCTCGACCCGGTCATCGGCCGCGACCTGGAAGTGCGGCGCGTGATGCAGATCCTCAACCGGCGCACGAAGAACAACCCGGTCATCATCGGCGAAGCGGGCGTGGGCAAGACGGCTATCGTCGAAGGGTTGGCGCAGCGGATCGTGGCCGGTGACGTGCCCGAGAACCTGAAGGACAAGACGGTCCGCGCGCTCGACATGGGCGCGCTGGTGGCCGGTTCGAAGTTCCGCGGGGAGTTCGAAGAGCGGCTCAAAACCGTGATGGACGAGGTGAAGCAGGCCGAGGGCCAGATCATCCTCTTCATCGACGAGCTGCACACAGTGATGGGAGCCGGCGGCGCCGATGGCGCGATCGACGCCAGCAACCTGATGAAGCCGGCGCTCGCGCGCGGTGAGCTGCACGCCATCGGCGCAACCACGCTGGACGAGTACCGCACGCGAATCGAAAAGGATCCGGCGCTGGAACGGCGCTTCGCACCGGTCTACGTGGAGGAGCCGAGCGTCGAGGACACCATCGCGATCCTCAGGGGGCTGCGGCCGCGGTACGAGGCGCACCACAAAGTGGAAATCACGGACGAGGCGGTCGAGGCGGCGGCGCGGCTTTCGAGCCGCTACATCACCGAACGCCACCTTCCGGACAAGGCAATCGACCTCATCGACGAGGCCGCGAGCAAGCACGTGATCGACGCCCAGTCGATGCCGGACGGCGTGCGCGAGCTGCACAACCGGCTGGAAGAGCTGAGCGACGAAGCCGACGCGGCGCTCCAGAAGGAAGACTACGAAGCCGGCGCGCGGATCAAGCAGGAGGTGCTCAAGCTCCAGGAGGAATACGCGACGAAGCGGGCCGAATGGGCTGCCGAGCATCCGGAAATCGACATGCGCGTGACCGCCGAGGACATCGCGAAGCTGGTCGGCCAGATGACGGGCATCCCGGTCTCCCGGCTCGAAGAGACGGAGAGCGAGAAACTGCTGAAGATGGAGGACTACCTCCACCATCGCGTTATCGGGCAGGACCAGGCGATTGTCGCAGTGTCCGACGCGATCCGGCGGGCGCGGGCCGGGCTGAAGGACCCGACGCGGCCGATCGGCTCGTTCATCTTCCTGGGCCCGACGGGCGTGGGTAAGACGGAACTCGCGAAGACCGTCGCGGAATACCTGTTCGACGACGAGGCGGCGATGATCCGCCTCGACATGTCGGAGTTCCAGGAGCGGCACACCGTCAGCCGCCTCATCGGTTCGCCTCCCGGGTACATCGGCTATGACGACGGGGGATCGCTGACCGAAGCCGTGCGGCGCCGGCCCTACCGGGTCGTGCTCTTCGACGAGATCGAGAAGGCGCACCCCGACGTGTTCAACACGCTGCTCCAGATCCTCGACGACGGGCGTCTGACGGACGGCCACGGCCGGACGGTGGACTTCCGGAACACGGTCATCATCATGACCAGCAACCTCGGGACCGGAGTGCAGGAGCGGGCGAGCTTCGGCTTCACCCGGCGCAGCGAAAACATGTCGGACCACGAAGCGCTGAAGGGGTCGGTCGAAAAGGCGCTGCGCGAACACTTCCGGCCGGAGTTCCTGAACCGGATCGACGAGGTCATCATCTTTGAGCCGCTGACCCACGCCGAACTCGACCAGATCGTCGACCTGCTCGTGATCGAAGTGCGCGAGCGGATGTCGGACCGGAAGATCGAGTTCGAGCTGACTAAGGCGGCGAAGAACGAAATCGTCAGGGAAGGGTACGACCCGGCCTACGGCGCCCGGCCGCTGCGCCGGACGATCAACCGGCGGGTCGAGAACGAGCTCGCGAAGCGCATCCTCAGCGGCGAGGTGCACGACGGCCAGTGCGTGGTCGTGGATTTCGCCGACGGGAAGTACGTTTTCACGGCGCGGGAACAAGAGCCGAAGGAGCGCGAGGAACTGGCGCAGGTCGCTTCGTAACCGGCGCCGACACGAGTATCGTCTATGGTTCTCAGGTGGCGTACCGGGCGTTCAAAGTCTACGGAACGGGGATGTCAACATGTCCGTGAGCTCTTGGACGAGAGGTAAGATTGCGGTTCTTGGCGCGCCGTTGCTGGTGCTGGCCCTGGGGATCGCGTTCGGCGGGGCCAGCAGGTTTGGCGCCGGAAGTGAGCCCGTGGGCGCGGCGAACAGCGGTACGAGCGGCCTATCCGGGCCGAGCATAGCTTCGTTTGCCGACGGTGGCACTCACGTTTACGCGCTGCTGTGGAGTGGGACGGACCGTCTCTGGTATGTCGGAAGCTCGGGCGACGATGTTGCCAGACTTTACCGGTACGACGTCAGCACCAGGCGGACGCTGCAGTGGCAGTTGCCGTTCCCGACCCCGCAAACACCGTTTACTTTCCTCAGCGAAGATGGCGAGGGGTTGATCTGGGTGGCGGCAAACTACACGCTCGCTGCACTGATCCGGTATCTGGCAGCTTCGCCTACGCAGGCCAACTGGATCTTGCGGCTGAAGGCGCCGAGTCGAAGGCCTTCGACAGGGCTAATCCTCTCCCCGGAACCTGGGTCAACGGCCTCGCAGTAAGCGAGGGAAAGGTGTTCCTCACAAGGTAGAACGTCCGCGCGGTGTTTACAGTCTCGACGGGTGGAGTAGGGGTATCCGAACGGCTGTCCAAAGTCGCCGAGGGACTCTCGGTACGACGCGGGGCGCTGGTGGCCTTCTCGAGGGAGGGGGACAGGGCGGTAGGACTTTCGAGTGGCGGAGACTTTCCCCTGGTGAGCGTTGAGTCGGCCGAGTGCGGCGCGAGTGAGTCACTCGCCGATGGAGCGCTGCACTACGGCAGCAACCGTGTCTTCGCCGTGGCTGGAGGGCTTCGCTTCGGCCCGCGGGACCTGGCCGCAAGCGCGCCCGCGAACGGTGCCCTGCACGCGTTCGGCGTGGTGGAAGGCGGAGCGATCCTGACAGTCGATTGCAGAGCGGGGTCGGTGCAAAAGCTCGATCTTCCCAAGCGTGTGGTGGATTTGGGCGCCCTTGCTGAAGGCTGGGACGGCCCCCTGGAGATGAAGGCCGCGGTCACGGATCGCGTGGAGGCGTTGGCCATCAACGACAAGGGCAGCGTCGCTTACAGCGATAGTGCGGGGCGCGTGATCCTGCTTCCTTAGACAGGTATTGGGATGCCGTCGCATCGTCAGCGGTCCACGACGAGCCGGGTGTCGCAGTGGACTTCCTGGACGGCAGGTATCAGTTCACGGCGCGGGAACAAGAGCCGAAGGAGCGCGAGGAACTGGCGCAGGTCGCTTCGTAAGCCCGAGCGCGCAACTAAGCCGAAGGGCCTGGCGATTTGCGCCAGCCCCTTCTGCTGTTTCAGGCCGGGCGGTTGCCGAGGCCTGATACACTGACCCTGTGACCGACGAGGAACTGCTGGAGAGGATCACGCTGAACCCCGCTGTACTGGTGGGGAAACCTGTGATCAAGGGGACGCGGCTCTCTGTGGAACTCATTCTGAACCTGCTGGCGCACGGGCACGATGTGGAGGAGATCCTCGAGGAGTACCCGGGCATCACGGAGGATGACGTGCGTGCATGCGTGCTCTTTGCGCATCACGCCCTCTCCGACATCTCCTTCATGCCGCTCTCTGTCGGCACGTAGGTGCGCTTCGTGGTCGATGAGTGCACTGGCCCGCACGTCGTGCAGTGGCTGAGGGCACGTGGGCACGACGTGCTCTCGATTGCAGAGGAGATGCGCGGCGCCGGCGACGGCGACATCCTCAGGTTCGCGGTGGCGGCGGGCGCGACGCTGATTACGAACGATAAGGACTTTGGGGATCGGGTCTTCCGTGACAGCGAGGCGCACACCGGAGTAGTGTTGCTACGGCTTCGAGATGACATCGCGGCTGTGAAGATAGCTGCGCTCGAACGCGTGATTGGGAATCTGGACTTCCTGGACGGAAAGAGTTTCGTCGTAGCGACGGAACGTACCATCCGGGCGCGCCCCTGACGGGGCCGCCGGCTCCGCGCTAGACTGCGCGCGCTGAAACCACGCGGGGCGAAGCGCCCCGGAGGCGCGGATGAAATTCGGACTGTTCTACGAACTGCAACTGCCCAAGCCGGCGAACGCCGAGCAGTGGGACCCGGACGCCGAGCGCCGCATCTACCACGAGATGCTTGACCAGGTGGAGCTGGCCGACAAACTCGGGTTCGACTACGTGTTCGAGGTGGAGCACCACTTCCTCGAGGAGTATTCGCACTCCTCCGCGCCGGAAATGATGATGGCTGCGCTCTCGCAGCGGACGAAGAACATCCGCCTGGGCCATGGGATCGTGCTCACGCCCCCGCCGTACAACCCGCCGGCCCGCGTCGCCGAGCGGATTGCGGCCCTCGACATCCTTTCGAACGGGCGGGCGGAGTTCGGCACGGGCGAGTCGGCGTCGGACATGGAGTTGGGCGGGTTCAACGTCGAGCGCGGCCTGAAGAAGTCGATGTGGGAAGAGGCGACACGGGAAATCGCGAACATGATGGTGGACGTGCCCTACCGGGGCTTCCAGGGCGAGTACTTTTCGATGCCCGAGCGGAACGTCATCCCGAAGCCCGTGCAGAAGCCGCACCCGCCTCTGTGGTGCGCCTGCTCGCAGCTTGAAACGATCGAGATGGCCGGGCGCCGCGGCCTCGGGGCGCTCGCCTTCCAGTTCCTCTCGGCCGATGCGGCAAACGCCTGGGTGCATGCCTATTACAACGCCTTTACCAAGCGCCAGGAAAAGCTCTGCGATTACGTCACCAACC
>JBGOVF010000142.1:0-6449 GCA_041477975.1 Tepidiformaceae bacterium | reverse complement strand
CCGACAGCCTCCGGAAGAGTTCACGGCCCTCCTCCTGGCGCAGGTCGATCGAGATGGAGCGCTTCCCCCGGTTGATGCTGAAGAAGTATCCGCTCCAGCCGTTCTGGTAGGGGCCGGTGGTGCGGGCGATATCGCCCCAGGGCGGGCGTTCGACCTTGATGACGTCGGCGCCGAGGTCGCAGAGGGTCATCGCCGCATACGGCCCGGAGAGCACCCACGTGAGGTCGAGGACGGTAACGCCGGTCAGCGGGCCTTCAGACATGGCCCGCAGTCTACCGTGCGGCGCGATCCGGCGCGGGTGGCCGGCGGTGGTGGTTGGCCGGTTCGCCGGCGGGCCCAGCGGAGCTTCCCAAAAATCGCCGTAGCCTTCGCCCGCCCCCGCAGCGCGGCCGATTGGCCGGAATTGGCATAGTTCGTGCCGCATTAACAACTCGCATCGAGCCGTGCCTTACTCGTGATACGAAAGGCAAGGACGCAGCGAAGTTGGCATTGTAAGGTGCGGAAGAGGGCCGACACTGACGATAGAAAACCCCGGCTTCGAGCAAACGCTCGGCGAGATGCTGAACACGCGCCAGCGCTGGCTCCTGGTGGTCAGTCTGATGCTCGCCATGTTCGTCGGGGCCATCGACCAAACGGTGGTGTCGACTGCCACCCCGAGCATTCTGGCGGACCTGGGCGGCTTCGGCTTACTCTCCTGGCTGTTCACGAGCTACCTGCTCAGTTCCACGGTCGTCGTCCCGCTGGTCGGCAAGCTCTCCGACATCTTCGGCCGCAAAGTGTTCGTGCTCGTCGGCGTGGCCGTCTTCATGGTTTCGTCGGCGGCGTGCGGGGCCGCGCCCAGCATGCCCTTCCTGATCATCGTCCGCGCTTTCCAGGGCGTCGGCGGCGGGATGATTTTCGCGTCGGTCTTCGCCACCATCGGCGACATCTTCCCGCCCGCGGAACGGGGCAAGTACACCGGCCTCTTCGTGGGCACGTTCAGCCTTGCCAGCCTGCTCGGCCCGACGCTCGGGGGCTTCCTGACCGACACGTTGAGCTGGCGCTGGGTGTTCTACATCAACGTGCCGTTCAGCCTTGCCGCGATGCCGGCCATCTGGATGAACCTTCCCTATCGCCGCAACGCGCGCCGGCCGCAGATCGATTTTCTCGGTGCGGGCCTGCTTTCGAGCGCCTCGGTGCTCCTGTTG
Source organism: Tepidiformaceae bacterium (assembly GCA_041477975.1). GTDB lineage: Bacteria > Chloroflexota > Dehalococcoidia > Tepidiformales > Tepidiformaceae > JBGOVF01. The sequence goes on along the minus strand of JBGOVF010000142.1, from coordinate 5,262 downwards.
CTCGGGCTGGTTTGGGCGGGCGATAAGTACGCCTGGGGCTCAGCGGAGATCATTGGCATCTTCGCCGGTTCGGCCGTCTTCACGGGCCTGTTCGTGTGGCAGGAATCTCGCCACCCCGAACCGATGCTGCCACTGCACCTCTTCCGCAACCGCGTGTTCGTCATTGCAAACCTGGTCGTTTTCACGCTCGGGCTTTCGACCTTCGGGGCAGTCCAGTACCTGCCGACGTTCGTCCAGACGGCGCTCGGCGCTTCGGCCACGGTCTCCGGGATCATCACCACGCCGCAGTCGCTCGGGCTGCTCTTCACGAGCATCATCGGCGGGCAGATCATTACGCGAACCGGACGCTATCGCGGGCCTGCCATGCTCGGCACGTTTGTGGCCGCCGGCGCGGTCGCCATGCTCGCCACGATGACCGTCCACGAACCGCGGTGGCGGATCAGCCTCTTCATGGTCATCCTCGGGCTCGGCTCCGGCCTGGTCGGCCCGACAATGTCGATCGTGGTGCAGAACGCCGTGCCTTACCGCCTGCTCGGGGTCGCCACCAGTTCCACGCAGTTCTTCCGCCAGATCGGCAGCGTCCTCGGCGCGGCTATCTTCGGGGCGCTCCTCGCGAGTTCGTACCACACCTCGTTCCAGGACAACGTGCCGTCCGCGGTGCGCGACCAGGTGCCGGCGGCGACGCTGGCCGAGTTCGATGACCCGACGCTCGGCATCGACCCGCGGAAGTTGGCCATTGTCCGGGAGCAGGTAAGCGCCCTCCCGGGCGGCGAAGCGCTTTTCGCCCAGGCGTCGCTCGCGCAACGCGACGCTGTTGCGCACGCGACGCGTGTCATCTTCGCCACCGCCGCCGGTATCGCCGCGCTGGCGTTTCTTGCGACCATCTTCCTGAAGGAACTGCCGCTCCGCCGGGACTTTCTAGAAGAAGGAGAGGCCGGCGACGTCGAAATGGCGGCGGCCGCCGGCGGCCACTGAGAGGCTCAGGCGTCAGGCCCAACCGCGTAGACTACGCCGCATGACCGCCGCCCTGGCCGGCCTGCGTGTAATCGACCTCTCGGCCTCGGTTTCCGGCGCCTGGTGCTCGCGCATGCTCGCGGACTTCGGCGCTGAGGTGGTTGTCGTCGAGCCGCCCGGCGGGTCGCCGCTCCGGAAGCTCGCCCCGTTCGATGGGGAAGGCCGGAGCCTTCTCGCTGCTTTACTGTTGGCGAACAAGCGCTCGGCGGTGCTGGACCTGGAACAGCGCCGAGATCAGGTCAAGGCGCTCGAACTGGTTCGCCATGCCGATATGCTCGTCTCCAGTGCGGCCCCGGCGAGCCTGGCCGCGAGCGGGCTCACGTATGCGGAAATCGCGCAGCCCGCGCTCATCATGTGCCACATCACCTCGCATGGGATGACGGGTGAACTTCGCGAAACGCCGGGCAACGAGCTGACGACGGCCGCCCGCAGCGGCTGGGCATTCATCAACGGCGATGCGGCCCGCGAGCCGTTGAAGCCGAGCGGCTGGCAGTCCTCGTTTTGCGCGGGGACGGCGGCCTACGCGGCGATCATGGCGGCGCTGCACCACCGGAACCTGCATCCCGGCGAGGGGCAGGAGGTCGACATCGCCGAACTTGAGGTGATGGTCTCGACCTTTGCGCCGGCCTTGCTTCGCGGCCAGTACCTGGGCGAACCGTGGCGCCGCCGCTCCGAGTCCGACATCACCGCTGGGCCCGTTCCGGTAGCCGACGGCCACTTCTCGCTGACGATCAGCCGCGCGCATTTCTGGCGCGACGCGATGAACCTCCTCGGCCTGACGGACCTGGCGGAGGACCCGAAGTGGGAGCCGGGCCACTACCGCGCCGCCCATAAGGAGGAGTACGTCGGCCGCGTGCAGGAGAAGATGCTCGGTTGGAAGCGGATGGACCTCTTCGAAGAACTCGCCGCCCGCCGTGTGATCGCTGGCCCGGTGCTCTACATGGATGAGCTCGCTAACAACCCCCAGCTGCGCGAGCGCGGGTTCTGGGTGCGAGCCGAGGGTGCGTCGGAGGGGCCGGAGTACCCGGGCGCGCCGTTCAAGATGTCGGCGACGCCGTGGGCCCTGCGGGGCGTCGCGCCCGAGCCCGGAGCGGATACTGCGGCCATCAGGGCGACTCCGGCGGCGATCGGAGGTGGCGAATGAGCGGCCCGCTGACCGGCACGCGGGGCATCGTCCTGACGCATGCGTGGGCGGGCTCGTACTGCACGCAGCTCCTCGGGCTGCAAGGCGCGGACATCATCCAGGTCGAGGTGCGCAAGCGCCCGGACTCGTGGCGCGGCGACTACAAGGCCCCGCTGCCCAAGGCGCTCGTCGAAGTGGCCACGGCGGAGCATCCGTGGAACTGCAACTTCCTCTACAACTCCGTGAACCTGAACAAGCGCTGCATCACGCTGGACCTCCAGGCCCCTGCAGGCGTCGCGGTCTTCAAACGCCTTCTGCCGTTTGCCGATTTCGTCGTAGAGAACTTCTCGCCGCGCGTGCTGGGGAACCTGGGATTGAGCTACGACGAGATGCGGGCTATCAAGCCGGATGTCATCCTCTGCAGCCTGGCGGCCTACGGGCACAGCGGTCCGTGGGGAAACGTGCCCGGCATCGGCGGCACGATCGAGCCGACGTCCGGCATGTCCGGCCTGCTTGGCTACCGCGATGGGCCGCCGATCAATTCGGGGCAGATGTACCCCGATGCCGTCGCCGGGCTGAACGGCTTCGCCGCCATCCTGACGGCGCTGCACCATCGCGACCGGACGGGCGAAGGCCAGTACATCGACGTCTCCATGCAGGAGGCGAACCTGACGTTCCTCGGCGACGCGGCACTGGAGTACACGACGACGGGTCACGTCCGGGCACGGCAGGGCAATCGCCACCTGACCTGGGCGCCCCACGGCATCTTCCAGTGCACGGGCGAGGAGCGTTGGATAGCACTCGCCTGCGAATCCGAGGCGCAGTGGCGGGCTCTGTGTGCTGCCGCTGCGCTAGGCTGGGAACTGGACTGGCGCTGGGCGACGAACGCTCTGCGCAAGGAGCACGAGGACGCGCTCGAGGCCGTCGTCGGCGGATGGACGGCGACGCAGGACCGGGACGCGCTTGCGGCCCGGCTCAGCGAAGCCGGCGTGCTGGCGGCTGCGGTGCTCGATGGGCACGAAGTCGCGAACGACCCAACCCTTCGCGCGCGTGGGGTGGTCCGCGAGATCGACCACGCCGAGACCGGCCGCTGGCCGCACGCGGTCAATCCGCTGCACTTTTCGCGCACGCCCGCGACCGACGTCCGCCCGGCGCCGTTGCTGGGGGAACACACCGCCGAGGTGCTCGCCGAGTTGCTCGGCACTTCGGGCGACGAATACGAAGCACTCGTGGCCGCCGGAGTCTCCGGGATCGGGCCGCCGGATTGAGGGACGAATGACCGACTACACGCAGATCCGCTACGAGCAGGAAGGCCGCGTCGCGCGGCTCGTCCTCAACCGTCCCCGCTACCGGAACGCCCAGAGCCGGTTGCTCATCGAAGAGCTTGATGCGGCCTACACGCAGGCGGCGAAGGACCCCTCCGTCGGCGCGATCGTGTTGATGGGCGAAGGCGACCACTTCTCCGCCGGGCACGACCTCGGCACGCCGGACGAACTGGCCGACCGCGAAACCCGGCCGTACGCCAAAGGACTGCGCGGAACGTACGAGCGCTCCTGGGACCTCAACATCGACACGACTCTGCGCTGGCGCAACATCCCAAAGCCGACGATCGCAGCGGTCCAGGGCTACTGCATCTTTGCCGGCTGGATCATCGCCTCGGCCTCCGACGTGATCTTCGCAGCGGACGACGCGCTCTTCCTGCCGACGAACTTCCAATATTTTTCGGTGCCCTGGGACCTGCACCCGCGCAAGGCGAAGGCGATCCTCTTCGAAAGCCGCTTCATCGATGCCGAGGAGGCCGAGGAGCTCGGCTTCGTCACGCGCGTGTTCCCGCGCGAGCGGCTGAACGAGGAAGTTATGGCCTATGCGACGCGCGTGGCGGATAACGACCCCTTCCAACTGCGCATGATCAAGATGGCGATCAACCAGGCCCAGGATGCGCAGGGCTATTCAACGCACATCCAGGGCGCCCACGCCTTCTACATGCTGTCATCGACCGGTGAATCCGACCCGGGCTACGCGCTCAACAAGCCGGACCGCAAACGGCGGCCGATGGTGCAGCGCGCGTTCGAAAACTACGTACGGTACCGCAAAGAGAAGAGGGAACCCGGCGCTTAGCGGTCTTCGATGTAGCGGTCGCCGCTGATCTGGGCGAGCTTGCGCCAGTGGTGCTCGGTCTGGATGCGACGGATCGTCCCGGAGCGAGAGCGCATGACGAGCGACTCACTGGTCGCGCCGCCGGCGACGTACTCCACGCCCTGGAGCATGTCGCCGCTTGTCACGCCCGAGGCTGCGAAAAACACGTCGTCGCTTGCAACCAGGTCATCGATCGTGAGCACCTGCGTGAGATCCAACCCGCGTTCGGCCGCGAGCTTGCGATCGTCGTCGTGACGGGGCCAGAGGCGGCACTGGATATCGCCATCGAGCGCACGAAGAGCGCAGGCGGCGAGGACGCCCTCCGGCGAGCCGCCGATGCCCAAGAGCATATCGATGCCGGTGCCGTCGATGGCCGACATGACCGCGCCAGCGACATCGCCATCGGTGATGAAGCGGATGCGCGAACCGGCCGCGCGCACCTGGTCCGCGATGGCGGTGTTGCGGTCGCGGTCGAGGATGACGACGGTCACTTCCTCAATTGGGAGGTCCTTCGCCTTTGCCACTTGCTGGAGGTTCCACTTGATCGGTGCCGAAAGGTCGATCACGCCTTTCGCCGCCGGGCCGACGGCGATCTTCTCCATGTAGAAGATGTCGTGCGGGTTGTACATGGTCCCGCGCGGCGAAACGCCCACCACGCTCACGGCGTTCGGGCTGCCGTTCGCGAGCAGGCGTGTCCCTTCGAGCGGGTCGACAGCGACGTCCACCTGGGGCCCGCGCCCGTTGCCGACGCGTTCGCCGTTGAAGAGCATCGGTGCTTCGTCCTTTTCGCCTTCGCCAATGACTACGATGCCGTCCATGTCGACCGTGTCGAGCATCATCCGCATCGCATCCACAGCCGCGCCATCGGCTGCGTTCTTGTCGCCGCGGCCCATCCAGCGGGCGGCCGCGAGCGCCGCGGCCTCCGTCGTGCGCACGAGCTCCATGGCGATGTTGCGGTCCGGGATCCGTTCGTTTCTCATGGGTTCACT
>JBGOVF010000469.1:0-2912 GCA_041477975.1 Tepidiformaceae bacterium | reverse complement strand
GCCATTCGTGCCATGGGCGGCGATGCGGCCCGCATCAACCCTCTGCAGCCGGTCGACCTGGTGATCGACCATTCGGTCCAGGTCGATGCCTTCGGCTCGAGCGATGCCTTCGGCGAAAACGTCGCCATCGAATACGAACGGAACAAGGAGCGCTATCAGTTCCTCCGCTGGGGCCAGCAGGCGTTCCGCAACTTCCGCGCAGTGCCGCCAGGCACCGGCATCGTCCACCAGGTCAACCTCGAATACCTGGCCTCCGTCGTCTTCACGAAGCAGGAGGAAGGTGGAACGACGGCCTACCCCGACACGCTCGTAGGCACCGATTCGCATACGACGATGATCAACGGCCTGGGCGTCCTCGGCTGGGGCGTCGGCGGCATCGAGGCCGAGGCTGCGATGCTCGGCCAGCCCGTCTCGATGCTTATACCCGAAGTCGTCGGCCTCAAGCTCACCGGCCAGCTCGCCGAAGGCGCCACTGGCACCGACCTCGTCCTCAAGGTGACGCAAATGCTGCGCGCCAGGGGTGTCGTCGGGAAATTCGTCGAGTTCTACGGCTCGGGGCTTTCCAACCTCCCGCTCGCCGCGCGCGCCACGATTGCGAACATGGCGCCCGAATACGGCGCCACCATGGGCTTCTTTCCCATCGATGCCGAAACGCTTAACTACCTCCGCTTCTCCGGCCGCGAGGAATCGCTCGTCCAGCTCGTCGAGGCCTATGCGAAAGAACAGGGCCTCTTCCGCACCGACTCCACGCCCGATCCCATGTTCTCTGACACGCTCGAACTGGACCTCGGGTCGGTCGAGCCGGCCATCGCCGGGCCGACGCGCCCACAGGACCGCGTGTTGCTCAGCGAATCGAAGCGCGACTGGCGGCGCAACCTGTTGGCGATGCTCGAGCACGGCGCCGACCTCGACCAGTCGCGTGTCCAGGCGTGGCTCGGCGAAGGCGGCAGCACTGATAAGCCCGCCCCGGACATGCGCGAGCCCCAGCCGCTCGGAAAAATCTTCGAATCCCGCACCATCGAGCAGGGCGACGAAGCGTTCCGTCTGCGCCACGGGTCGGTCATCATCGCCGCCATCACCAGCTGCACGAACACCTCGAATCCCGAGGTGATGCTGGCGGCCGGGCTGGTGGCGAAGAAGGCCGTCGAGCACGGCCTGCGGACGAAGCCCTGGGTGAAGACCAGCCTGGCGCCCGGCTCGAAAGTCGTGACGGACTATCTGCGCGAAGCCGGCCTCACCCCGTACCTCGATGCCCTCGGGTTCCAGCTCGTGGGCTACGGCTGCACCACCTGTATCGGGAACTCCGGGCCCGTTGCGACGCATATCGCGGACGCCATCCACGATGGCAACCTGGTCGCGGCGGCGGTGCTCTCCGGCAACCGCAACTTCGAAGGCCGCATCAATCCGGAAGTGCGCGCGAATTACCTGGCCTCGCCGCCGCTGGTCGTCGCCTATGCGCTCGCGGGACAGATGGATATTGACCTCCAGCACGAACCGCTGGGGAACGACCGCGAGGGAGAGCCTGTCTATCTGCGGGACATCTGGCCCACGCAAGCCGAGATCCAGGCCGCCGTTCGCGATTCCGTGAAGTCCGAGATGTTCCGCAAGGAGTACAGCCAGGTCTCGACCGGCGACGAGCGCTGGCGCGCCCTGCCTATCCCCACCGGCGACCTCTATACGTGGGACCCTGATTCCACTTATGTGAAGAATCCGCCCTACTTCGAGAACATGCCCCGCGTCCCGGCGCCGGTGACCGACATCTCCGGTGCGCGCGTCCTCGCGATGGTTGGCGATTCCGTCACCACCGACCATATCTCACCGGCCGGAGACATCAGCGCGAACAGCCCCGCCGGCAAGTACCTCCAGGGCCTTGAAGTCCCTCGCCAGGACTTCAACTCCTACGGCGCCCGCCGTGGCAACCACGAAGTGATGATGCGCGGGACCTTCGCCAACATCCGCCTTCGCAACCTCCTCGCCCCAGGCACCGAGGGCGGCATCACCCGCCATCTCCCGGACGGCGAACAGATGTCGATCTTCGATGCCTCCCGGAAGTACAGGGCCGAAGGTGTCCCGCTCATCATCCTCGCTGGCAAGGAGTACGGCACTGGCTCATCGCGAGACTGGGCGGCCAAGGGCGTGCTCCTGCTGGGCGTCCGCGCCGTCATTGCCGAAAGCTACGAACGCATCCACCGCAGCAACCTGGTCGGCATGGGTGTGCTCCCGCTCCAGCACCTTGCAGGCCAGAACCGCGATTCGCTGGGCCTGACGGGCGAAGAGACTTACGCCATCGCCGGCATCGCCGGCGACCTCCGCCCGGGCAAGCACCTCACCGTCACGGCGACTGCCGCCGACGGGAAGCAGACGGCTTTCGAGGTCGTCTGCCGCATCGATACTCCCGTTGAACTGGACTACTACCGCCACGGCGGCATCCTCCAGTTTGTGTTGCGCCAGCTCATCGCCGAGCTGCGGCCGATCGACGTCCAGTAACCCCTTCCGCCACGCACCCGCCCGCGAGGCTATTCACCAGGAGAAGAGTTCCCCCATGGCCAAGATCAAAGTCGTGAACCCGGTCGTCGAACTCGATGGCGACGAGATGACCCGCATCATCTGGCAGTTCATCAAGGACAAGCTGGTCCTGCCCTATCTCGACGTAAACCTCGAGTACTACGACCTCGGCATCGAACACCGCGATGCTACGAACGACCAGGTCACCATCGATTCCGCGAATGCCATCAAGAAGCACGGCGTGGGCGTGAAGTGCGCGACGATCACGCCGGACGAGGCCCGGGTTGCGGAGTTCGGCCTGAAGAAGATGTGGCGCTCGCCCAACGGGACGATCCGCAACATCCTCGGCGGCGTCGTGTTCCGCGAGCCGATCGTGATCGAGAGCATTCCCCGGTTCGTTCCGGGCT
>JBGOVF010000418.1:0-3155 GCA_041477975.1 Tepidiformaceae bacterium | reverse complement strand
CGCACGGGGGAACTCATCGCCGCCGGGCTCGCCCTCATGGTCGTAGCGCACCGGCGCGAGCACCACCGTTAGGCGGCGCTCCCAACCTCAATGCGCACAACCAGGCGGCCGCCCAGCGCTTCGCTGAGGCGGGCGAGGGTATCGAGGCGTGGACTCGACCCTCCGAGTTCGAGCCGGGCGATCGCCGATTGCGAGGTACTCACGGAATCGGCGAGTTGCTTCTGCGTGAGACCGGCCGCGAGCCGAAGTTCCCGAACGCGACTACCCAACTTGTACGCATCGTCCGCCTGTCCGTAAGCATCACGGAATTCCTTCGACTTTCGAAGGCCCTGCTCCAACTCGTCCCACGGATACTCTTCAGCCACGGCTCTCGTTCTCCTCAGACTGGTACGCAGGGTGCCCAAGCATCGCCCGGTAGGCGCGGTCGATCTCCCGTCGTTCCTGGCGCTGTGTCTTTGCGAACACGGTTAGCAGGATCATCTGCCGGTCCGTCGCCGAAAAGTACGTGACGCGCGTCGCCCGCTGCGCAACGTAGAAGCGAAGCTCCCGAAGCTTCCCACGAAGGCGCCTCGTGTGTGGTTCGCCAAGCGTGACCCCGAACTCCCGGAGCAAGTTGATTGCACGCGCGGCGCGGGCCTGGTCGCGGACGCTGAGGCCCGAAAGCCAGTTACGAACCTCTGCGCTAACCCGGACAGTCCACTCTCCATCCATTCATTATACCAACTTTGATATGTGGCCGCTACCGCCCGCCCGTCACGCCCCCACTCAGTACCAGCAGGTTCTCCAGCTCCATCTGCCACTCCAGCGCCTGGCGGCGCCGCTCGGGCGTGTCGGCCAGCTCTTCGTAAATCGCCTGGCCCCACTTCAGGTGCTCCTCTTCCTCGAGGAGGATGTGAGCGAGGATGCGGACCGTCGGGGCATCGCACACCTGGTCGGTGACGATGGCGTGGTGACGGTAGTAAACCGCGAGATGCGTCTTCAGCACGCGGTACAGGCCCACGACGCGCAGCAGTTGGTCCGTCTGGAGCTGCATCACCTCGCAGAACTTGAGGAACTCCTCATTCGGCGGTTCTGCCTGGTAGGACGTGCGCAACGTCGGAGGCGTTTCGAGATCCATCTTCTCCGTCACGCGCAGTTCTGGTAGGCGCTGGCCCAGCCAGAACGAGTGGATCGAGTCGTGATAGACGTGCTCGCCGAACGCGAGCTTCGCCTTGATCGACGGCGTGGAGGACGTCCAGCCGCCAAGCGACGTCATACACACGTTTTCGGCGAAGCGGTAATGAATGATGCGGCGCGCGGCCTCATCGACGCTGAAGGCGCCGCCCACCTTTCGGGGATCGATGGCAAGCTCGGGCATTCTCGTTCCTACCTGGCCGAAACCGCGGCGACGGCGACGGCGGCGCGCTCGCGAATACGGCGGCGTAATTCGTTCTGACGCGAAGCCCACGTCTTCGCCCTCGCCTTCGCGGCTTCCAGCTCGACGGGGTCGTGGACGTACGCGTCGTCGTGGACGATGCAGGCCTCGGGGCAAATCGGGACGCAGATGTCGCAGTCAATGCACCCGTCGGGTTCCACGATGTGTGTCCGCTTCCCGGTCGTGAAGAAGTGGATGGTCTCGGTGGGACAGGCACGCCGGCAGAGCCCGCAGTTGATGCATGGCCCGAGTTCGATGCGGACAGCCACGGCCTAGCTGCCAGCCAGGGCGGCGGTCCCGCGCTCGGTCTCTTCCGCGAAGAAGGCCTTGATTTCCTCGGACTGCTGGCCTGAGAGCCGCTCGCGCATACCTTCGAACAGTGCGTGGGCACGGAGGGCGCGGGCTTCTTCAGCGGGATTGTCCTTGCAAAGCGCTTTGACGAAGTAGTCGCCGATCGCGGTGTGCGTGACTTCGTCCGCCCAGTTGTAGTCGTAAACGTGCTGCATGAGCTCGTCGCCAACTTTGCGGCCAAGGTCGGACGTGCCCTTGAACAGGTCGAGGGCGGCCCCTTCGAGGGCAACGTTGGTAACGGAGAGGCTGATGAGCGGGTCCCGCATGACGTCGGCGGCCTGGCTCGCGTTACGAGCGCCCTGCCCGGCGGCCACAGCCTGCGCGGCTTCGTTCGGCGGGCTCCCGGCGAGCGTGTCAGGATACTCGCCGATCGTCCCGCCGTAGCTCTCCAGCAGCCCCGTCCCAAGCTGAGCGTGCCGCACTTCGTCCCAAGTCTGGCGCGCCATCGCCATGATCAGTTCCCACGGCACCGGCCATTGCTGCCATTCGCAGACCTTGCGGCTGAAGGCATCGACGCCCGCGTACTCGGCACTGACGATGCCGCTCACCAGCGCCTTGCGGAACTCGATGTTCGAAGGGTCCTGGGCCACCATCTCGCGCAGTAGGCCGAGGTCGTAGTTGCTGGCGTCGCCGAGCTTTTCGGCCAGCCGGGCGCGCTCCAACTCGTCGATAAACATCGCGGGCCGGTACGCCGGGTCCCGCTGTGATGGAAGCGTGCGGATCTGGTCAGCCAGGGCCTTCGTCATGAGGACGCCCCTTTGGAGTGGTGGCTGCAAGTATAGGGGGCGGGGAAGCCACTGTAACGCTGTTTCCGAACCACATTCGGAAAACCTGGAAGGCCCGGCGTCCGCCCCGGCTCAACGTACGCATGAAGCCTGTTGCTTAGCTCACGCTTTGCACAATCGTGATGTTGACTTGCAAGAAATATTAGGCAAGACTAATGTCGCGCAAGAAACTCCGTCGAGGTCGGCGCGTGGCCTTCTCGTTTGTGGTCTGCCTTCGCGAGGGCGTGGAAATGGCGCTCATCGTCGCCATCCTCCTCGGCTACCTGCGCTCGAGCGGGCGTCAGCGGTATTTCAAGCACGTCTGGGCGGGCGTGGGACTGGCCGCTGCCATCTGCATCGGGATCGGGATCGCGCTCGAAATCGCCTCCAGGGAGATGGATGACCGCGTCGTCGAAGCCTTCGAAGGCTTCACGATGATCTTCGCGGTCGCAATCCTCACCGGAATGGCGTTCTGGATGCGTAGCCACGCCCGCGCCATTTCGTCCGAGCTGCGGGTTCAGGTGGACCAGGCGCTTGGTGGTGGTTCGGTCGCCGCGATCGTCCTCCTCGCCGCGAGTTCTGTCGGGCGCGAAGGGCTCGAGACCGTGCTCTTCCTGTTCGCCGGG
>JBGOVF010000243.1:0-4514 GCA_041477975.1 Tepidiformaceae bacterium | reverse complement strand
GCAATCACCACCAACAACCTGGACGAGACCATCGATGTGATGAAGGCGCTCCTCTTTGCGAAGCGCCCGGCCGGCCCCGGCATGGCCCTCCTCGCCCAGACCGGCGGCCAGTCGGTTTCCATTACGGACGCCTTCGCCAAGGCCGGGCTCCGCGTCCCACGCTTCACCGATGCCACCTACGCAGAACTGGGCACGTTCTTCAACGTCGTCGGCGGGAGCTACCAGAATCCGCTCGATATGGCCGGGACCATCCAGGGCAGCATGGAAACCCTCGACAAAGTCCTCCGCATCGTCGACGCCGACCCCAACATCGACTGCATGGCGATGGAGCTCTCGGCCATGTTCGCTGCGCGCCAGTGGAAGAAGCACCCCGAGTCCCTCGACGCCACCATCGACACCATCAAGGCTCACCAGGAGCGCTCGAAGAAGACGCTCGTTGTCATCCTCCACCCGGCGCACGAGGCCGAGTACGTCGCCCAGGTGGCCCCGAAGTTCCACGAACGCGGCATCCCGCTCTACCAGAGCTTCGAACGCGCCGCCGCCGCCACCGCCCGTGTCCTCGCCTACGCCACGCGCTGACGGCCGATGGCCAATGGCCAATGTCGGCCCCTACAATCGCCCGGCACATTTCCAACCGGAGCACCCCCTTGCCCTACCGAACCGACCAGCACGAAGGCATGTTCGCCGAGACCGTCACCATGGCCGGCGATAACGGCGACAACATAGGCGCCTACCTGGCGCGCCCGCTCGGGCCGGGCCCATTCCCCGGCGTCGTCCTCATCCACCACGCGCCCGGCTGGGACGAGTGGTACCGCGAGGCCACCCGCAAGTTCGCCCACCACGGCTACGTCGCCATCTCCCCGAACCTCTACCACCGCGTCGGCCACGGCACCATCGAAGACGTGGCGGTAATGGTCCGCAGCGCTGGCGGGGTGCCCGATGACCAGGTCGTCGGCGACGTCGATGGCTCTATCCGCTACCTCCGCAGCTTGCCTTACTCCAGCGGCAAGGTTGGCGTCATGGGCACCTGCTCCGGCGGCCGCCACGCCTACCTCTGCGCCTGCCGCGGCAAGGAGAAGATCGACGCCATCGTCGACCTCTGGGGCGGCGGCGTCGTCATGCGTGAAGAAGACCTCCGGCCCATGCGCCCGGTCTCCCCGCTCGACTACACGAAGGACCTCTCCTGCCCGCTCCTCGGCATCTTCGGCAACGACGACCGCGCCCCCACCGCAGAGCAGGTGGACCAGCACGAGGCCGAGCTGAAGAAGTTCAACAAGGAGTACGAGTTCCACCGCTACGACGGGGCCGGCCACGGCTTCTTCTACTACGACCGCCCCCAGGCTTACCGAGCCGAGCAGGCCGTCGACGCCTGGGACAAGCTCTGGGCCTTTTTCGAAAAGCACCTGGCCAGCTAGTCCCGCCTGACCAACTCGCAACTCGCAACTCGCAACTCGCAACTGAGGTTCTATGTGCACCAACATCGTCGTTAAAGCCTCAATCTCCGGCATGGGCAAGGGACCCGACGGCTGGTTCAACCTCCGGGAAGCCAACGTCTCCTACGACCACCCGTTCCATGTGCCCCTCGAACACGCACTCAACATCGACTTTGTCGACGAAGCGGCCGGGCCCGCTGCCCGCGTAGCCGTCGAACTGACGCCCGACTCAGCCCGCCGGCTGGTCGAAACGATCCTCGAAGCCCTCGCACAGGGCGAAGCTGCGGAAGCCCAGGCCTAACCCTTTCACTCACCGCGGTCCGCCGTACACAAGGCCGAACGGACCCGAGATGTCGGGCCTTTCGGTCGTTCGTGCCCTCGTTGGCGAAAGTTAGCATCCCGCTAAGGTTCTGCCCGAGCGCAAAGGGGCGCCTCCCGGAGACTCCCCATGACGACCGCGCCGGTCAGTACTCCCGGCCTCGACCTTTCCTGGCTCGATCTGGATGAGAGTTGGGGCTCCAGGGCGCTCCCGAGCAAGAAGGGGCTCACCCTCGAAGATCTGACCGCGCTCTCTACCGGCCAGATCCCCCCGCACGCGGGAGCACCGACGATGACGATGCGCGGCGCTCACGCCGATGTACGCGCCCCGCGGCACGGCCGCCAGTACCGAGATAAATCGGACGTCTGGAGCGAGGCGGCCATGCTCCTCTACGAAGAGGGCATGCAGCGGCAATGGTCGTCCGCCGTCGATATTCCCTGGCACGAGATCCCGGAGTCGCTGCCGACCGACATCGAAATGGCGATGTGCACGCTCTGCACGTTCCTGACCCAGGTCGAGTTCATCGCCGGAGACCTCCCCGGCCGCTTCATGGGCCAGATTCACCCGGACCACTTTGAAGTCCAGCTCTTCCTGGGCTCACAGGTGATGGACGAAGCCCGCCACGAGGACGTGTTTCGCAAGCGCGCCCTCGTCAACGGCGGCGGCCTCGTCGATGCCAACATGGGCGCCTCAGCATTGCTCACCGCCGACGACTTCACGGAGATGACGGCTCGCCTGCACCTCTTCGGTGAGGGCTTCGTCCAGACCATCTTCAGGATGGGGGAGTTGATCTCCACGAACGAAGCCGAGAAGCGCATCTTCCGCCTCGCCGCCCAGGATGAATCGCGGCACCTGGCCTTCGGCGTGACGCACCTCAAGTACTTGCTCGATGTGGAGCCGGAACGCCGGGAAGAGTTGCACCACTACCTGGACCTCCAGGAAGGCGCACTTGGGCAGGGCCAGGGCGGACTCACCGTCAACCCGGCCACGGGCGAGGCCCTCGCAATCCTTGCCGGCGGCGGCATCGACAAGATCGATGAGGGGTTCCAGAAGGTGCTGCTCATGCGCAAGAAGCAGATCAACGAGTACTTCCACCGCCTCGAGGTCATCGGCCTTGGCGACCGCAAAGAACGCATGGCCCCCGGCATGCGCATCTTCCTGGAGGGCTGAGCCATGCAACTGTCAGAAGGGACACGCATCCGCACCCGCGAGGCAAGCTGGTCCAACGAGTTCGTCGCCCGGCTGGAAGGGTCTTCGCTCTCCGATTCGGTCGTCCGCAACCTCCTTGCCCTCAACGTCTCCGAAGAACGCGCCGGCAAGTACCTCTCCATCATCGAAGCCAATCCAGACCAGCCGTTCTTCAAGCTAAGCCTCAGTTGGGCTCGACCTACCACCGAACTTGGAATACGGGCGAAGCCGGGCCCGGAAGGTCTGGGGATGCCCGATATCAACATCGGCACCTACGGCCATGTGCCCGACCACTGGCCATACGAAAACGACACCCCGCTCGGCTCCCACCCCACGCCGGGGTCCTACGCTCCTGGCTCCTACACGGTGTACGAAAAGAGCGAGGTCTGGGCCGACGGAGTGGATCGCCTCTACGAAGACGCCATCCGCGACCGCTGGATCCCCGCGACCGACATCGACTGGACCGCCATCGGCGCGCTCCCCGAAGACATCGAACGCGCCGTCTGCCAGGTGTGCACCACCTTCGCGCAGCACGGCCTCGCCGAATCGAAGCTCCTCGGCAGCTGGGAGGAGAAGATCGCCTACGGCTTCCACGACGTAAAGGACTTCCTCGCGACGCAACTCTTCGATGCCGGCCGCAAGGTGGAAGCCCTGCGCAAGCGGGCGCTCGCGAACGGAGGCGGGCTCGGCGTGCAGGGTCTGGGCACCCTCTATCGCGCGTGGTTCGGCTCAATGAAAGCCACGGAACTGCTCGTCGCGATCGATGTCGTGTACAAGAGCTACGAGGTCGTCGTGTTCGAGCGCCTGGCCGCGGTCCTGCCCAGCGCCGTCGATCGTGACCTCTTCGCCCGGCTGGCCCACGACTCATCGCGCCACCTGGAGTTCGGCACCCGCCACCTCAAGTACTACGTGCAGCACCATGAGAACGCACGGGAGTACCTCGAGCACTTCCTCGCGCGGGCCGAATCGGCCCTCTCCGACGAGATCCACCACAGCACCGTCGAAGCCGGCGCCCTGGCCGTGCTCCTCGGGGGAGGCGTTGAAAAGATCGCGGCCGGCGCCGAAGCCCTGCGCCAGCTTCGCGAGGACCAGGCACGTAAGTACCTGCTCATCCTCGATGCCTGCGCAGTCGACCGCCTTCCGCGCGTCAACCCCGGGCTCCTCAACCTCGCCCGGAGCCCACAGCCCGCTTGAATCAGGATGAAGCGGGGATTCCGCGCTCCATCCACCTGAGGAGACGATTCACATGCCGAGTGCCACTGCGCTCAAGTTTCCCTCGGTCGCCTGGTTTGAAGCCCTCAACGAACACTGCAACTCGCGGGACCTGTTCCGTGTCAAACGCGACGGTGCGTGCGACGCCAGTGTCGGCCTGAAGGTCGGGGACGATGTCTTCGTCCTCACGTTCGAAGCCTTCAAGGTAATCGAGGCTCGTCAAGCGACGGACGCCGCTCTCGCCGAAGTGGACTTCTGGCTGGAGCAATCACCTGCGGCCTGGCAGGCCATGTTGGAATGCATCCGCACGCACGGACGGGCCGAAGGCGGGTTCACGCTCAATTCGCTGGATCTGACCGCCG
>JBGOVF010000384.1:0-3377 GCA_041477975.1 Tepidiformaceae bacterium | reverse complement strand
GTCGTCCGCGTGGGGCGTGAGGATCGGGGCCGCCGCCCGGATTAGCTGCGCATCGCGGTCGCCGAGCGCCACCCAGCGCAGTCGAAGTGACTGGTCGGCGGGGGTAACGTTCAATCGTTCTACGAGTCTTGTTGTCGCCATGTTTCTCTGTCCTTCAATCGCTGGTCTCGGCCTGGAACGGCAGTGATCTCACTGTCAACACCGCCGGTCGGCTTTCGAATACTCGCGTCCGGGCTATCGGTCGCGAATCAGGGATTTCCCTGAGGCCCGCCCGTCGTAGCCACTACCCGGGAATTGCGGAGGAAAAACCGCGAAAACCGCCAAAATGGCGGCTTTACCGGGCGCAGGCCCCGCCGGGCAACGGCGCCGCTAAGCGCGGACCGCTGTCTACTGCCCCGGCTTCCACACCATCAAGAACAAAATCCCCACCACGGAGAGCCCGAGCAGCCCGCCGACAATCTGCATGCGTTTCCCGATCGGGAGGTAGGCATCGGGCAGGTTCGGCCCATCGGCCACGCCTTCGAGCGCCGCGATGGCTTCGCTAACCGCACGATCTTGCACGAACACGGCCACGGCAACCGCTACCACGTACCACGTGATCGCGACCATGAGCCAGGCCGGGAAGTCGTCCTTATACCCCGTGTGATCGCTGAAGATGAGCCCGAGGCCGAAGAGGAAGATGAGCGCCGCGCACGGCCAGACCACCATGCGCTCCAGCCTTCGCCCAAACTGCAGGGCGAACCTTGTGGACGCCACTCCGTTCCGTTCAGCGAAGCCCTGCAGGAACGGGTAGACGAACGTAACGCCGAGGCCAATGACCACGGCGGCAACGTGAAGGAAGATCTGCGCTTTGTAGCTATCCAGGTGGAACCCCCAACGGGTACTCCGGCCGGATCATAGGCGGCGCACCCCTACGGGCGAGAATTTTCGGCGGCCACTCCGAACGCGGCTCACACGTGCCGACAACCACCGGGTGAGCGTTTACCCACGCGTTCGTCCACGCTCCTTCGTGTGTCCGCGCAAGCGGGACGCGAGCGCCTGATGTCACGCCTTCCCGAACCTGTTGACGCTGCCTGGGATGCCGAAGCTGTAAGTACCAGGCTCCCCTCCTTTGTTACTGGAGTGTCACCTGATTTTCGCGGGACGGGATTGCGCATGAGTTCGCGCCGACGACAAGTGTTCCCGCGCCTCCCACTCTCGGCGCTCTTCACTATTTCCAGTGTCGTAATCACGGTTGGTCCCTGGCTGCTCCTGGTTGCGCTCTTCCCCCAGCCCGGCTGGCGCGTCTACGTCGAAGGCGTCGTCGCGCTCACGGCTGGAGCGGGAACGGCCATCCTCCTCATCCGCTGCGTGGCCCGCCCTCTCCGGAGCGCACTCTCCGCGCTCGAATCGCTGGCCGAAGGCGAGATGGACGCGCGGATGGCGAGCGGCTATCACGTGCGCGAAATCAACGGCATCGCGGGCGCATTCAACCGCATGGCCGCCGCGGTCCAGGAATCCACCGACAGCCTGGTGCACCGCGCATTTCACGATCCGCTCACCGGCCTTCCCAACCGGGCACTCTTCCTTTCGGGCTTCTCCCGCGCCATGGCTGCCGGCGCCCGCCCCGGCCGTGTGGCCGTCATGTTCCTCGATGTCGACCGCTTCAAATTCCTGAACGATGGGCTCGGGCATGGCGTTGGCGATGCGCTCCTTTCAGTTCTGAGCCAGCGCCTCGTGAGCGCGGCCGAAGGACAACTGGTGGCGCGCCTGGGCGGAGACGAGTTCACCGTGCTGGTGCAATCGACAAACGCGGAGATGACCGCACTGCGCATCGCAGACCGGATCACCGAGGCGTTCGCGCGGCCGTTTTCGCTTGGCGGGCAGGAACTGTTCGTCACCGCCAGCCTCGGCATCGCTGTCAGCGGCCCCCAGGACAGGACCACGACGGAGTTGCTGCGCAAGGCCGATATCGCGCTTTACCGCGCCAAGGCCGAGGGCCGCGCCCGCTACGTGCTCTTTCAGCCTCAACACGATGCGATCTCCGCCGAACAGTTCGACCTCGACAACGCCCTCCGCCGCTCGGTCGAGAGGGGCGAGCTCATGCTGCACTACCAGCCCCTGGTCGATCTCCGGACGGGCGATATCTCGGGCGTGGAAGCGCTCCTGCGCTGGAACCATCCCCACCGGGGGATCCTGTCGCCGGCCACGTTCATTTCGATCGCGGAAGAGACGGGTGAGATTGTCCGCATTGGGCAGTGGGTGCTGGAAGAGGCATGCCGCAAGACAGTCGAGTTCCAGCGCCTGAGGCCGCATCTGCCGCTCACCATGTGCGTCAACATCTCGGCGGCTGAGTTCCGTCAGCGCGACCTGGCCAGGCGCATTGCCCTGGTGCTCGAAACTTCGGGCCTGCCGCCACGTCAGCTGAAGCTAGAACTCACGGAGAGCGTACTGATCGAGGATATCCCGGCGACGATGGAGATCCTGGCAGAGCTGAAGGCACTCGGCATCGGCCTCGCGATCGACGACTTCGGCACGGGCTACTCGTCGCTCAGTTACCTGCAGCGCCTCCCGGTCGACACGCTCAAGGTGGACCAATCGTTCATCGCGCGCCTCGGGGTGGACGCAACATCGGGCCCCGTGTTGCGGGCGATCGTCGAGATGGGCAATGCCCTCAAGATGAGCGTGGTCGCGGAGGGCATCGAGAACGAGTGGCAATGGGACTTCCTCACGGGCATCGGCTGCAAGATAGGCCAGGGCCACCTCTTCCGCGAAGCCGTCGACGCCGAGGAGTTCTGCCGGCTGGTCGCCGCTCACGGGCCGCTGGTACAGCCGCGCCTGCGCCGACTGCCGTGGGCAGTCTAACACCCGTTCATTTGGCTGTTGGCAGATTCGCAGGGAGGTGCACCGTCGCGCCCTGCCCGAGTCCGTGCCGGGCGAACCAGCCCTCGTTCACTTCGATCGTGTAGCGATACGGCCCGGCTGGCTTGATGATCGTCTCGTCAAGTGGCTTCGCCGCATGCACATCGAGGACGGTGCCCACGGCGGAGATGTAGGCGATGTCGAGCGGGATATACGTGTTCTTCATCCAGAAGCCGATGGTGGTATCAGCCGGGAAGAGGAAGAGCATCCCCCGGTCTTCGTCCATCTGCTGGCGCAGCATCAGGCCCTGTTCGCGCTGGGCCTCGGTGGCAGCGATCTCGACGGTCAGCGTTGCGGTCTTGCCGCCGGATTCGATGGTGACCTTCGCGGTCGGGGCATCCGGCAGGCGCGGCGTGTCGGCGTCCGAGCACGATGCCGCGAGCGCGAGAGGCAGAAGGATCAGGAGCAGGAGGAGAACGACACGACGCACCACGCCGAGAGCTTACGCGGGCGCCGGGTCAGGTTCAGAGAGGGTC
>JBGOVF010000242.1:0-4525 GCA_041477975.1 Tepidiformaceae bacterium | reverse complement strand
GCGATCGCGGCTCGGCTCGTCTCCGCCATCTCCCGAAGACGGGCCACACGCCAGTCCGGGGTGTCCTCTGGCACCAGGAACGGAGGTGGGTCGAAGAGCAGCCGCCGGCGCCGTTCGAACACGGCATCCGCACCCTGCTCGTCCGCGAGCTTCACCATCCCGAGAAGTGGGCCGTAGAAGGGGGCATCGCGCATGTGGGCGCTGGTTTCGCTCAGGATCAGCGCTGTGACGCGCTCCGGGAAGTTGAGCGCGAACGACTGCGCGATCGTGCCGCCCATGGAATCGCCGAGGATGATGGCCTTTTCGAGCCCGAGGTGATCGAGCAGGCCGGCGGCCTCAGCGGCAAGATCGTCCTGGGTGTAATCCGCTTGCCGGAACTCGCTCTTGCCGCAATTGCGGCGGCTGTACTCGATTCGTTGCCAACCGTCGTTAACCGCTGGCGCGAAATAGGCCGGCGACGGGCTGAGCGCTGACTGCGGCCCGCCGAACCCGCCGTGGATGCAGAGCACCGGCGGCCCATCGCCTTCCACGTCGTAGTTGACAATCCAGCCGTTGATCTGGGCCTTGGGCACGGCTAGAAGCCCTTGAATTGCGGCTCGCGCTTCTCGACGAACGCCTTCGGGCCCTCGCGCGCGTCTTCGGTGCTCTGCGCGACGAACATGGCGAGCTGCGCCATGTCCAGGTGCTCGTCGAAGGTGATGTTCGACGAGCGGTACACGAGCTTCTTGGTCAACTGCACCGAGGTGGCCGGGCCTCGTGCGATCTGTTTCGCGTAGTCCTGAACTTTGGGGAGCAGCTCGTCAGGTTCGTACACGGCCAGCACGTAGCCCATCGCCAAGGCCTCCTGGGCGGTGAACATGCGGCCGGTCCACATCAGGTCCAGGGCACGCTGCGTGCCGACGACGCGCGGGAGGGTGTACGTGCCACCATCGCCGGGGATGAGGCCCATTCGAACGTAGGTCATGCCCATGCGCGCTGTACTGCTCGCGAAGCGGACGTCGGCCATCGTGGCCATGTCCATGCCCGCGCCAGCGGCAGCCCCGTTGATCGCGGCGATGTACGGCTTTTCCAACTGGATCAGCGTCCGCGGGATGGGATGTACGCGGTCGCGCAGGCTGTGGCGGCGCGTGGCGACGGTCGCCTGGGTGCGCAGCACGCCGCTCCCGCCGGCTTCGTTCGCCACATTCATGCCGCTGCAGAACCCGCGCCCGGCGCCCGTGATGATCACGGCGCGCACGTCGCGGTCCTGGTCGGCTGCGACGAGGGCCTCGTGCCACTCGGTCAGCATCTGGTCGTCGAACGCGTTCAGCCGCTCCGGCTTGTTCAAGGTGATTGTGGCAACGCCTTCGGAGACGTCGTAGAGGATGGCTTCGTAGGTCATGGAAAGCTCCCGGCCGGGTGTGGACGGATTCTACGCCGAATGCGAGCGCAACGAACCGAGCGGTGGAAGCCAGAGGCTATACTGAACCCGGAATCCGATGACGACCGCAGAACGCCCCGACACGAAGTCATTCCCGCCGCTGGAATCCGGCGACCGCCTGACGCGCGCCGAATTCGAGCGCCGCTACAGTTGCCGCCCGGACATCAAGAAAGCCGAACTCGTAGAAGGAGTGGTCTACGTGGCCTCACCGGTGCGTATCACGAAGCATGCCCAACCCCACCTCCGAATCGCGGCCTGGCTCGCCGTCTACCAGAGCCGGACACCCGGAATTATCGCCGGCGACAACGGCACGGTCCGGCTCGACCTCGACAACGAACCGCAGCCAGACGCATTCCTGGCATGGGACGCTGCTCATAACGGGCAGGCCCGGCTATCTGAGGACGACTACCTGGAGGGCGCGCCCGAACTGATGGTGGAGGTGGCCGCAAGCTCGGCCGCCTACGACCTGCATGACAAGCTCCGCGCATACCGCCGTGCCGGGGTGAAGGAATACATCGTCTGGCAGATCCTGGAAGAGCGCATCGACTGGTTCCGCCTCCGCGAGGGCGAGTACATCGTGCTGGCGGCCGACGACGGCGGCATCGTGCACAGCGAGGTGTTCCCGGGCTTGCGGCTGAACGTGGCGGCGATGCTCAAGAGCGATCTCGGCGCCGTGCTGGCCGCACTGGACGCGCCGAGGCCTGGGTGAGACAGGAATTCGCCGAGACGTGAAAGCACCGCGCGGCGTCACTGGCCTCGAAGTCCTCTCGTCCTGATCGGGAAGAACGGGAAGGCATCAGCAGTAACGTCCCCGCGCCTCCGCCGAATCCGCACTTTCGTTCTAAACTGGACCTGGCATGGCCTCCTCCACCATTTCCGAGAAGATCCGCAAGCAGCTCGCGGCGCTGCCCGCCCGGCCCGGCGTATACATCATGCGCAACGCCGCTGGCGAGGTGATCTATGTTGGGAAGGCTGCGCGGCTAAAGGATCGAGTCCGCTCCTACTTCGGCTCGCCCCACATGATGGAGCCGAAGACGCGGGCGCTGCGCGAGCAGATCGACGACTTCGAATACATCGTCGTAGGCAATGCGGGCGAAGCGCTGATCCTCGAAGCGACGCTGATCAAGCGTCACCAGCCGTTCTTCAACATCCGGCTGAAGGACGACAAGCGCTACCCGTACCTCAAGGTCGACGTCCAGAATCCCTGGCCGCGCGTCTACATCACGCGCCGCATAGAAAAGGACGGCGCGCGCTACTTCGGCCCGTACGCGAGCGCAGGCTCGGTCCGCCACACGCTCGACCTGACGAAGAAGCTGTTTCCCTGGCGCTCGTGCACGAAGGAGATTACGGGCAAGGACGCCCGGCCGTGCCTCGATTACTACATCAAGCGCTGCATCGCGCCCTGTACGTCGTTCTGCACGAAAGAGGAGTACGACGAGGTCATCGAGCAGGTGATCCTCTTCCTCGAGGGCAAGTCGGATGACGTCCTACGCCGCCTGAAGAAGCAGATGGGCGACGCGGCCGAGCGGATGGAGTTCGAACGCGCCGCCATGCTCCGGGACCAGCTTCGCTCCATCGAACGCACTATCGAGCGCCAGATGATCTCGACGACGAAAAAGGAGGACCTGGACGTCTTCGGGATGGCCCGAAACGGCGACCAGGCGTGTATGCAGGTCTTCTTCGTCCGCGGCACGCAAATGATCGGCCGCGACACTTTCGTCCTCGAAGGGGTCAACCAGGAAACCGACGCCGACGTCATCCAGAACTTCCTTCTCCAGTACTACGAAGGCGCGCAGTACATCCCGAAGCTCGTCTCGGTGCCGGTCGACCCTGGCGAGCGCGCGACCATGGAAGAGCTGCTGACGGAAAAGCGGGGCTCGCTCGTTGAGGTGCGTGTCCCCGAGCGGGGCGAAAAGAAGCGGCTCGTCGAACTCGCGACGGAGAACGCGAAGGAAGCGCTCGACATGCTCCGCGTGAGATGGATGGCGGACGCGAACAAGACCGAGCAGGCGCTTGAGCAGCTCCGCGAAGAGCTCTCGCTGCCCGAAGTGCCGCGCCGCATCGAGTGCTACGACAACTCGAACATCCAGGGGACGAGCCCCGTCTCAAGCATGGTGGTCTTCGTCGACGGGAAGCCGGCGAACAACCAGTACCGCCGCTTCAAGGTCAAGACGGTGGTCGGCGCCGACGATTTCGCCACGATGGCCGAGATCCTCCGGCGCCGCTTCAAGCGCGCCGGTTATGAGGCCCGAGGCCTGCAGAATCCTTACCCCGAGGCCGGGGAATCCGAACCCGCCGATTCGGGGAGCGGCAGGTCCCAGTCCTCAGTCCTCAGTCCTCAGTCCTCGGACGAGGGCTGGGACCTGCCGGATCTCGTGATCATCGATGGCGGCAAGGGGCAACTCGGCGCGGCTGTCCAGGTCATGCGCGAACTGGGCGTCTACCAGATCCCGACGGTTGGGCTGGCCAAGCGTTTCGAAGAGCTGTTCGTGCCCGACGAAGAAGAGCCGATCGTCCTGCCGCGTGGCTCGGAAGCGCTCTACCTGGTGCAGCGCATCCGCGACGAAGCGCACCGCTTCGCGATCACGTTCCACCGCCAGGTGCGCGGCAAAGGCGCAATCAAGTCCGCGCTCGATACGATTCCGGGCGTGGGCCCGAAGCGGAAGAAGGCACTGCTGCGCAAGTTCGGGACGGTGAAAGCCATCCGCGAGGCGGAGCTGGAGGAGATCGCAAGCACGGTGGGGTTCACGCGGGCACTGGCCGAGAAGGTGAAAGAGGGGATCTGACGCATCCAGACGGCCGGTCCGATGGCCTCATTCGGCGTGGAAGAAGGGGAATAGCTCCTCGGCCGGTATGAACGACAAGGCCTGCCGCAGAATGGCCCGGCACGTGCCGGTATCCAACTCTCGGTGAAGTGGGACATGCAGCGTCGACACGGCGCCGTCCTGAAACTCGCGTCGCAGCTTCGCGTGACTCCCCGAATCGTAACGACGACAAAGCCGAAGCCTTCCAGAATCGCGATGACTTCCCGCCCCGAGAGCACGCGCAGCCTAGGCAACCGCCGGTTCCAGCTCCATGGTCACGACGATGACCGGGTTGGCCGCG
>JBGOVF010000385.1:0-3377 GCA_041477975.1 Tepidiformaceae bacterium | reverse complement strand
CCAACTGGACCGGTCAATAGCTCAGAGCAAAGAGCGCAGAGCAAAGAGCTGGGAAACGCGCCGGTTCAGCACCCTGCGCGCGCGGGTGATCGCCCGACACAGGGCGTGGCGAATAGTAGCGGCTGACCGCAGTCAGCCGAGGGCACGCCGGGGACCTTTCGCGCTCTGGGCTCTGTGCTCTGCGCTCTTTGCTCTATGCTCGCCCCATGGCCACCTACCTCCAGGGCCTCGTCGACTACAACAACTGGGCGAACCAGGGGCTGCTCGAATTCCGCGCCACGTTGCCACCCGAAACGCTGGATGCCACCGCGCCGGGCGTCTACGGGACCGTCCGCGAAACCCTCGGGCACATGCTGGCGTCCGAACTCAACTACCATCGGAATTTCGCCAGCGCTCCGCTCCGTGAGCGCGCGAAGCAGCCCGAACACCCGGACCTCGGCCTCCTGCAACAAATGGCCCGTGATTCGGCCGCCCTCCTGAACAGCGTGATGAGCTCCCTTCCGGAACCGGAACGGATGATGCCCCTCAGCGACGGCATGCGCGCCGCCACCACCACCATCACTCAGCTCGTCACGCACGCCGCTGAACACCGCGCCCACGTCGGCACCATCCTCGGCGCGCACGGCATCCAACTCCCCGAGTTCGATTCCTGGGCCTACGGCATCTTTGCCGGCCACGATGATTGGCCCGGCGACGAGTGGGGCGCGGAACCACTCGACCGGGCCTCCGCACGCTTCCAAATCCGCTAGCCTTCGGTCGGTTGGACTCATTGCAGTCATTCCGACACCACCCTTGGCGTCACCTTGGCGCCTTGGCGGTAAAAAGCTCTCTGCTCTTTCCTCTCCGCTCTTTGCTCTAAACTCCGCCCATGCCAACCCTCACCTTCCCAACCGGCTTCCAGTGGGGCGCCGCCACCGCCGCCTACCAGATCGAAGGCGCCATCCAGGAAGACGACCGCGGCGTCTCCATCTGGGATACCTTTTGCCACCAGCCCGGCCGCGTCCAAAACGGCGACACCGGCGATACCGCCTGCGATCACTACCACCGCATGGAGCAGGATGTCGCCCTCATGGCCGAGCTCGGCCTGCAGACGTACCGCTTCTCCGTCGCCTGGTCGCGGGTAATGCCCTTCGGGCGCGGCGCTGTCAACGAAAAAGGCCTCGACTTCTACAGCCAGCTCGTCGACAGGCTCCTTGACCGCGGCGTCCAGCCCGCGGTCACCCTGTACCACTGGGACCTGCCCCAATCGCTCCAGGATCTCGGCGGCTGGGCCAACCGCGATATAGCCGACTGGTTCGCGGACTACGCGGAGGTCGTCTATCGCAAGCTTGGCGACCGCGTAACGCGCTGGATTACCCTCAACGAGCCCGGAATCTTCACCATGATGGGCCACCGCTCCGGTGTCATGGCCCCCGGAATCCGCGACCTCGCCATCACCGCAAAGACCGTCCACCACGCACTCCTGGCGCACGGCAAGGCCGTCCAGGCCTTCCGCGCCAGCGGCGTCAAGGGCGAAATCGGCATAACCAACGCCAACACCAGCTTCGAACCCGCCGACGATTCCCCCGAAGCCGCCGCCGCAACCGAACTCGCCCGCGACTTCGATACGCGCCTCTTCCACGGGCCCGTCTTCGGCCGCGGCTACCCCGCCTCCGTCATCCGCTACTACGAATCAAGGGACGCCGCGTTCCCGATCCAGCAGGGCGACCTTGAGACGATCGCCGTCCCCACCGACTTCCTTGGCGTGAACCTCTACTCGCGCTCCCGCATCGAACCGGATGAAGGCCGCGGGGTCGGCTATCGCGCCGCACGCCCTACGCTTCCACTCCTCCCCATGGGCTACGAAGCCGCGCCGGACTCGCTCGGCGATTTCGTCCGCTTTGTCTCGAAGGAATACAACCGCCCCAAGATCTACATCACTGAAAACGGCGTCTGTGACAACTCCGAGCCCGACGCCAACGGCGCCGTCGATGACCACGTCCGCATCGATTTGTTGAACGGATTCCTCGCGGGCCTGCACGGCGCCATCCAGGACGGCGGCGATGTCCGCGCTTACTACCAGTGGTCGTTGATGGACAACTTCGAGTGGGCCTACGGGTTCAGCAAACGCTTTGGGATGGTCTTCACCGACTTCGCGACGCAACGCCGGATCCCCAAGAAAAGCGCCACCTATTACTCCGAAGTTATTCGCAAAAACGGGATCGAAACAGGGGCTTGACGACTGCCTGAGTAGCCGCTAAATTCTCGCGCGTGACGGTCGAGTCATTCCGCTCATGGCTCCCGTCCAACACAGAAGGCCGGGTGTCCGCTCCACCCGGCCTTCGCCTTTTCCGCTAAACTCTCGCCCGTGTCAGCCCCTTCTCCAACCCTCGATGGTCTCTGCGATACCCGCTTCACGCGCGTCCGTGACGCCTTCGAAACCAACTTCCGCGAGCGCGGCGATGTCGGCGCCGCTGTCGCCGTCAGCGTCGGCGGCCAACCCGTCGTGGACCTCTGGGGCGGCTGGCTCGATGAAGCCCGCACCCGCCCCTGGACGTGGGACACCATCCTCAACGTTTGGTCCGTCGGCAAGGCAGTCACCGCCGTCTGCCTCCTGCGGCTCATCGAACAGGGCCGCGTCGAGCTCGAAGCGCCAGTGGCCCGGTACTGGCCCGAATTCGCCCAGGCCGGCAAATCGAACCTGCCCGTACGCTACCTCTTCAACCACCAGGCCGGGCTTCCCGCGATCGCGAAACCGCTCGAGCCAGGCACACAACTCCTCAACTGGGGCGCCATGGCGAGCGCCCTGGCCGAACAGGAACCCTGGTGGGAGCCCGGCACGCGGTTCGGCTACCACACCAACACGTTCGGCTTCCTCCTCGGCGAAATCGTCCGTCGCACCGACGGCCGCAGCCTTGGTACGTACCTGCGCGAAGAGATCGCCGCACCCATGGACATCGACTTCCTCATCGGCTTCGGGCCTGAGCAGGATCCCCGTGTCGCCGACTGGATTAACTACAACCGGGACCCCAACGAGCCCACCGACCGCCCGTGGCTCGAACGCGACCCTGCCACCCTCAGCGGCATCGACCTCGCCCGCGTCCTCGCCTACCGCAACCCGCCCACCCTTCCCGGCGCCCAGACCAACTCCCGTGTCTGGCGCGCCGCCGAATTCCCCTCGACCAACGGCCACAGCAACGCCCGCGCCCTCTCGCGCTTCTACGGCGGCCTCGCCACCGGCGGAAACGTCGACGGCAAGCACCTGCTCGCGCCGGAAACCATCGCTCGCGCCAACACGATCGAGTCGGATGGCGAAGACGCCGTCCTCGGCCGCCCGAACCGCTTCGGCCTCGGCTTTCAGCTCACGATCCCCGGCGTGCGGCCCCTCGGCCCGGGTG
>JBGOVF010000088.1:0-7770 GCA_041477975.1 Tepidiformaceae bacterium | reverse complement strand
GATCTGTCCGACAAGTTCCGGCTCGAAGATCCACACCCCCGCGTTCACGAGGTGGCCGGGCTCTTCGCCCATCGCCGGCTTTTCCACGAAGCCCGTGATCATCCGTCGCTCATCCACGACCGCGACGCCGTACCGCCACGGTTCGCTCACCGGGTAAAGGTACTGACTGAGCTTCGCACCCACCCGCTCGTGTTCGGCCATCATCGCGCGGAAGTCGAACTCGACGAAAACATCGCCGTTCAAGACCACGAACCGCCCTGCCACGCCCGCCTCCCGTACCGCGTGACGAATCGCGCCACCCGATTCCATCCGGTCCCGCTCCGTCACGATCGCGAGTTCCATCCCGGCGATCCGCCCGGCCGGGTACGCTCGCGCCAGGTCCTCGTTGTTCTGTCCGAGCGCGAGCACCAGGCGTTGGATTCCGGACCGGTCCAGCCATTCGAACAGGTATTCGATGAACGGCCGGTTGCATACGGGCACGAGGCTCTTGTGCCGCGTCAGCGTCAGCGGCCGCAGGCGCGTCCCCTGGCCACCTACAAGGATGATCGCGTCCACCGTCCCGCGGCCTACAGGCCGGCAGTCGCTCGCAGGTCGGCCGCCCGCCTGGTGTCCTCCCACGGCACGTTCAGATCTGTCCGGCCGAAATGCCCATAACAAGCCGTCGCCTTGTAAATTGGCCGCCTGAGGTCCAGGTCCCGGATGATCGCCCCCGGCCGCAGGTCGAAATGCTTCCGCACCGCCGCCAGGATCTTCGAGTCGCTAATAACCCCCGTCCCGAACGTCTCGATGCCGATCGAGGTCGGCTGCGCCACCCCGATCGCATACGACAGCATGAATTCGCATCGCGTCGCCAGCCCGGCTGCCACGATGTTCTTCGCTACCCAGCGCGCCGCGTACGCGCCCGAGCGGTCAACTTTCGTCGGGTCCTTTCCGCTGAACGCACCCCCGCCGTGCCGCGCGATTCCCCCGTAACTGTCGACGATGATCTTCCGCCCCGTCAGTCCCGCGTCGCCCCGTGGGCCCCCGACCACGAACCGCCCCGACGGGTTGACGTATACCCGTGTCGCGTCATCGATCAGCTTCTTGTCCACGATCGTCCCGATGATGTGCTCCCGCACATCCGTCGTGATCGTCTCGTTATTCACATCCGGCGCGTGCTGCGTCGAGATGACCACCGCCTCGGCTCTCAGTGGGTTCCAGTTTTCGTCGTACTCGATCGTCACCTGCGACTTCCCGTCCGGCCGGAGCCAGGGCAACTCTCCGCTTTTCCGCGCCTGCGCCAGCCGCCGCGTCAGCCGGTGCGCCAGCGCAATTGTCAGCGGCATCAGCTCCGGCGTTTCCATGCAGGCGAAGCCGATCATCATCCCCTGGTCGCCTGCGCCGGTATCGAGCTGCGCGCTCTCGCTGTTCCCGTGCCTCGCCTCCCACGAGCGGTTCACGCCCTCGCGTATGTCCGGCGACTGCTCGTTGATCGCCGTGATCACTCCGCACGTCGCGCCGTCGAACCCGACCTCACTCGAGTTGTAGCCAATGTCCAGGATGGTCTTCCGTACGATCCCGGGGATGTCGACGTAGCGGTCAGTCGTGATCTCGCCGGTGACCAGCACCAGCCCGTTCGTGATCGCCGTCTCGCACGCCACTCTCGCCATCGGGTCGCCCCCGATGATCGCGTCCAGCACCCCGTCGGAGATCTGGTCGCACACCTTGTCCGGGTGTCCCTCCGTCACCGATTCGGACGTCAGCAGTTTTCGTTCCGTCATTCAGTTCCCCTTGGGCAACAAAATGCCCCTCGAATGTGGAGGGACGCAAAGGCGTTCAGCGCCATCTCCCCTCCGGCGGAGGGGCGGGTCTCAAGACCCGCCTTTTGTTGCCAGCGGCGCCGCCGCCGGCCACGTCGTCTTGGCACCTTGGAGGCTTAACCAGGTTGCCGGGCCCTGGGGTCGAAACCCCGCTCGCCCTCTGGACGTTGTTCAAAGTCTATCAGTTTTGGCGTACGAACGAGCGCTGGCCCCACGCTATACTTGCATGCGATGACCCGCTACGAATCGGTCCTCAACCACGCGCTCGAACTCTCCGAAGAAGACCGCGAATCGCTGGTGATCCGGCTCGGTCTGAGCCTGGATCTGGGCTGCTCCCCGGTCGACGAGCAGGCGTTCATCGCTGAGCTTGAACGGCTCTCCCGCGAAGCGGCCGCAGATCCGGACGGCGATATGGACTGGGAGGAGGCCGAGCGGGACATATTCCGCGACCTGCCCGGTTCGTGAGGGTTGTATTTTCACGCGCGGCCCGCCGCCAGTCGCGAGATGCGGCTACCGCCTTTCAGCATCGCGATCCCGAGTCGGTGCCCGCGTTCCAGCGGCGGCTCGATGAAGCGGTGGCCCGACTGTCTGACTTTGCGGCGCTCGGAACACCGATCGCGGCCACGCAACTGCGTCGGCTGCCTCTTACACCGTTTCCCTATCTGCTGATCTACGAGGTCTTGGCCGACCGGATTCGCATAGTGGCGGTGCCCCACGCGAAGCAAGCGCCGCGCTCTTGGCGAGACCGCTAGTCGCCACCGCAACCCAAATTCCCGCTACGTTCCTTCCTGCCAGCTCGTCAGGTATCGCTCCTGCTCCTCTGTCAGGTAGTCGATCGCGATGCCCATCGCATGCAGCTTCAGCCGCGCGATCTCCTGATCTACCTCGTGCGGGATTTCGTAGACTTTGTTCTCCAGCTTGTGAGAGTTCACCGCGATCCATTCGGCGCCCAGCGCCTGGTTCGCGAACGACATGTCCATTACGGCGGCCGGATGTCCCTCGGCCGCGGCCAGGTTTACCAGCCGCCCTTCGCCCAGCAGATAGAGCTTCCGGCCGTCCTGCAGCTTGAACTCCTCCACGGAGTCCCGCACGCGCTTTTTCGCCTCGCTCAGAGACGCTAATGCCTTCAGGTTGATCTCGCTGTCAAAGTGGCCGCTGTTCGCCATGATGGCGCCGTCTTTCATCGCTTCCAGGTGGCTCCGGTCGATAACGTTGCAGTCGCCGGTGAGCGTCACGAAGATATCGCCCTCCTTCGCCGCCTGCGCCATCGGCATCACCCGGAAGCCGTCCATCACCGCCTCGAGCGCCTTCACCGGGTCCACTTCCGTCACGATCACCTGGGCGCCCATTCCCCGCGCCCGGCTCGCCACCCCGCGCCCGCACCACCCATACCCGGCGACCACGAAGTTCTTCCCTGCCAACAGCACGTTCGTCGCCCGGATAATCCCGTCGATGGTCGACTGGCCCGTCCCGTAGCGGTTGTCGAACAGGTGCTTGGTGTCCGCTTCGTTGATCGCGACGATCGGGTAGCCCAGCGCCCCATCCGCCGCCATCGCGCGCAAGCGGATGACGCCCGTCGTCGTTTCTTCTGTCCCCCCAACTACTCCCGGCAGCAGGTCCCTCCGGTCCTTGTGCAGCACCGCCACCACGTCCGCCCCGTCGTCCATCGTCAATTGCGGCGAATGCTCCAGCGCCTGGTGAATGTGGCGGTAGTAGGTCTCGTTGTCCTCCCCGCAGATGGCGAACACCGGGATGCCGTACTCATGCACCAGCGCTGCCGCAACGTCGTCCTGCGTGGAAAGCGGGTTGCTCGCGCACAGCCGTAAATCCGCGCCGCCATCCCGCAGTGCGATCGCGAGATTCGCTGTCTCGGTGGTCACGTGCAGGCAACTGGTCATCCGGATGTCCCGCAGCGGCTTCTCGCGTTGGAACCGTTCGCGGATCAGCTTCAGCACGGGCATTTCCCGCGCGGCCCATTCGATTCGGCGGACGCCGTCCTGGGCGAGTGCCGGGTTGGCGATATCGTTAGCGACAGTCACGGGAATACCTCTCTGGTTCGTGAGCGCGATCGAGCATGTTGATGGCAAACCGCGGTCGCTCAGCCGCCGCTTGTCAGTCCCGGAGCGTCACGAAGCTGCCATTGTACTTCCGCCCCCGGATACCGGCACGCCACCGCCGGAGAGTCGAGCCGAAGCCGGACGGGTCTCGCCGCACCGCGCTCGCTTCCACCAGCTGGCAGATCTCCCGGTAGCCCAGCCGCGCGTAAGCCGCGACGGCGGGCTTGTTTTCCGGATCCACGGTCAACACCACGTTGTCGCAGAATTCCAGCAGCGCTTCGGTTACCGCGCTCGTCGCCGCTGTCGCATAGCCCCGCCCGCGGTACATCGGGTTTGTAAATACGTTCCCAACCACGGCCACCCGCTCCTGACGCGAAACCACGTGCGTTCCCGCCACCGCAACCAGGCGCCCATCGGCGACTATCCCGCGATAGGTTCCGGCATCGATGTGCTCGGCGATGTAGTAGCTCGGGCCGCCCTCGCTCCCGTATAGCGAATTGATCCGCCGGATGTCCACGCCGCTCAGCCTGATAGAAGTCACCTGGCTCGCAGGGTTGAACCGCTCCCTGGTCACGCCCATGCGGATCATTGGCTGCTGGTTCGCGAGCCGGTAAACGCCCTTCAGCGCTTCCAGGTGCTGCGGTTGGCAGGTCGCGTAGGTGTGCGATGGCCCGGGGTGGATCGACAGGATCGCGCCAACTGCGTCGGCGTCTCCCATCACGAACGTCGCATCGCCGAGCCCCCCACGGCTGTGCAGCACCAGCCCGGTCCCCGTCGTGCCTCGCGCCCAGAACCAGTGCGTTCGCGGAAAGAGAAGCGGCTCTAGCTGCCCAAGCGCATACGCCGTGTATTCCACCCGCGGCAGCAGCACGTCGCGAATGGCCTCCACCTCGAACAGCGGCTGCACGATGTAGTCCATCCGCCGGTGCGCCGCACGCTGCCACCGAACCTCTCCCGCGGCCATCAGTCGTTCACCTCGAAGTGCGTGAGCGCCCGGAACTGCCGGTAGCGAAGCTCGACTTCCTCGCGCGTCAGAGTCAACAGTCGCGCTGGCCCGAAGCCTTCTACCGCGAAGGACGCGGTAGTCGAACCATAAATGATCGCGCGGCGAATTTCGGCCGTGGTCACGGTCTCCACGCTATCGAGATACCCCATGAACCCGCCCGCGAACGCGTCCCCCGCCCCCGTCGGGTCCACCACCTCTTCCAGTGGATAGCCCGGCGCCACGAAATAGTCCTCGCTGCTCACGAACGCCGCTCCGTACTCGCCGAGTTTCACGATTACGCCCTTCGGCCCTTGCGCAAGTAGCGTCCGCCCGGCCCGCGCTATGCTCGGCGTGCGGGCAAGCTCCCGAGCCTCGCTCTCGTTCACCGCCACGAAGTCCGCTTCCGACATCGTGCGGAACACGTCCTCTCGCGCGTTTTCGATGTAGAACTTGATTGTGTCCACCATCGTTGTGCGGGCGGCCGGCAGCTCGCGCATGAGCGCTCGCTGCGCGACCGGGTCGCCGGCGGCAAGAAACGCGGCGCTCGAGTCGGCCCAGTTTGCCGGGAGGCGTGGCTTCCAATCGGCGTTCACGCCCAGCTCCGTGTACACCGTGTCGCGCGTGTTCATGTCGAAGTGGTAACGCCCGCCCCAGCGGCTGGTTAACCCCCGTTCCACCGTGATGCCAGCCAGGTCGATTCCGTGCCCTTCGAGTTTGACCCGGTGATAGTCCGGGAAGTCCTCGCCCACCCCCGCCAGCAGCCGCACATCCGTGAACAGCGCCGCCGAGAGCGCGGCCGAAGGCGCCGAGCCGCCGAGCGTGTCCGTGACTTTGCCAAACGGCGTCTCGATCTCGTCGATCGCCACCCATCCCGACACGAGAAGCGTCATACCCGCACCGCCTCGAGGCGGCGCGCGAGGATCGGCCCGAGTCGCTCGCGCGCTGCCGCGGAGATCGCATGCGCCGGAGTGACGAGCGCCGCGTCGAGCGTCGTCCCGCACGAACATGCTTCCAGCGAGCCGAGGCCCGTGACCAGTTGGCGCACGACCTCGCGGCTCACGTCCACGTTCCGCTGCAACACGGCGAAGACCGTCGCTGCATCAACCGCTTCGTGCTCGGAGTGCCAGGCATCGTAATCAGTAACGGCTGCGAGGGTGGCGTAGCAAAGCTCTGCTTCCCGTGCGAATTTCGCCTCAGGCAGGGCTGTCATCCCCACAATGCTCGCACCCCACTGCCGGTAGAGCTCGCTTTCAGCACGCGTCCCGAACGCGGGACCCTCAATCACGATGTAGGCGCCGCCGTCGTGACCGGTCGCACCCGCCCGCGCGGCAGCGCCGCGAACGCCATCTCTCAGCGCCGCGCAGAACGGGTCGCCAAATGCGACGTGCGCGACAACCCCATCGCCGAAGAACGTCGCCGCCCGCTGCCCGCGAGTGCGGTCAATCAGCTGGTCGGGTATCACCATCTCGCCCGGACGGTAGTCCTCGCGCAGGCTCCCCACCGCGGAGACCGCCAGCACGCGAGTCGCGCCGAGCGACTTCAGCGCCCAGAAGTTCGCCCGCTGGGGCAGCTCCGAAGGGAGGAGTGAGTGGTGCCTGCCGTGGCGCGCCAGGAACGCCACCCGCACGCCGCCCAGCAGTCCCGTTCGGATTGCGTCACTCGGGGCGCCGAATGGCGTCTCCACTCGCACTTCCTCAACGCTCGCAAGGCCCGGCATCTCGTAGAAGCCGGACCCGCCAATCACTGCAAGCTCAATCGGTTGCGGCACTCGGATTCCCGGTAAGGGCTTTGCCGAGTGTACGCCCTTGACTCGTCAAAGGCTTCGATGCGAGGACTCAGTCGGCCGTCGCATCGAACGTGTACGGCGGCCGGTGCACCTTCCGCTCGGTGATGATTGCCGTGATGAGCGTGGCCGGCGTCACATCGAAGGCCGGGTTGTACGCCTCGATCTCTGGCGGCGCCCAGCGGTTCCCGGCGAACCCTCCGACTTCCTCCGCGGAGCGGAACTCTATCGGGATCCGAGACCCATCGCTGCACCCCCGGTCAATCGTGCTCGTCGGGGCTGCGATGTAGAAGGGCACCTGGTGTCGCGCGGCCACCACGGCCAGGCCGTACGTGCCGACCTTGTTCGCCGTGTCTCCGTTGGCGGCAATCCTGTCTGCCCCGGTAATGACCGCCTGGATTCTCCCAGAAGCGATGAGCCACGCCGCGGCTGTGTCTGGCAGGAGCGTGGCGGGTATCCCCAACCGGGCGAGCTCCCACATCGTGAGACGCGCCCCCTGCAGCAACGGCCGCGTCTCGGTGGCGTAGCAGCGCTGCAACCGCCCTCGCTCCCAGGCCGTCCGGATCACCCCAAGCGCCGTACCGATCCCGGCCGTCGCCAGGGCGCCGGTGTTGCAATGCGTCAGCACCGCTCCTCCCGAACCGAGCACATCGGCTCCGAGCGCGCCCATCGCCCGGTCCTCCAGCACCCGCCGCGCCAGGTAGCTCTCAGCGTACCTCCACAGCCCCTTCACCCGCTCGCCCTCCGCCATCCCGAGCGCCAGGACCAGTGCCTCATCGCACGCCTTCGCCAGGTCCACAGCGGTTGGCCGGGCATTGCCAATCGTGTTCGCCGCCGCGCGGAGCTGACTGTCGCTCGCGCCTGCGGTGCTCGCTGCCAGCGCCATGCCGGCGGCTCCCATAACGCCTAGTAGTGGCGCCCCCCGCACGCGGAGGCTCTGGATCGCCTCAACCACCCCGTCGGTCTCGCGCAGCGTCAGGTACCGCTCTTCGGCCGGGAGTAACGTTTGGTCGAGGACGTTTATCTCGCGCGGCGCCACAAGGCGTATGGGTACTACGTCGTCCACGCCGGCAAGTCTAGTGCGGCTGGCCGGCTAACGCGCGGCGGCCATACGCACGCTCTGCTCGAGGTCCTCCAGCTGGATCG
>JBGOVF010000153.1:0-6176 GCA_041477975.1 Tepidiformaceae bacterium | reverse complement strand
GACGACATAACGGTCGACGAACTCGAACAGCTCGCGCGCCGCAGCTACAACTTTGCGTCGCTGAGCCGCGAGGTGCTTGAAAGCGTGCTCGGCATGCTGGCGGGCCAGTACCCGTCCGATGAGTTCGCGGACTTGCGGCCCCGCCTCTTGTGGGATCGCGAGACGAACGTGCTTTCAAGCCGGCGAGACGCTCGAACCATTGCCATTGTCAACGCGGGCACGATCCCCGACCGCGG
This sequence comes from Tepidiformaceae bacterium, assembly GCA_041477975.1. Classification (GTDB taxonomy): domain Bacteria; phylum Chloroflexota; class Dehalococcoidia; order Tepidiformales; family Tepidiformaceae; genus JBGOVF01. Next base: position 5,940 of record JBGOVF010000153.1, on the reverse strand, counting down.
GCTCTACGGGGTGTTCCTTGGGCAAGGCGGCCCGCGCGTCGGCGAATTGGATGAGGAGATGGTGTACGAGAGCCGCCCCGGCGAAACGTTCCTCCTCGGCGCGACGACGTGGCGGATCGAGCAGATTACCCATGACCAGGTGATCGTTTCGCCCGCTCCTGGAGAGCCGGGCAAGATGCCGTTCTGGAAGGGTGATGGCGTGGGCCGGCCGCTGGAGTTGGGGCGGGCGATCGGTGTCTTCACGCGAGAGATCGACGCCGAACGGGATCGCGACGCCGCGACTGCCCGTCTCCGGACCCGGAACGACCTGGACGAACTCGCCGCACGAAACCTTCTCGATTACCTGGCCGAGGAGAAGGAAGCCACCGGCGCGCTGCCAACCGACCGCACCATCGTGGTGGAACGCTTCCGGGATGAACTGGGCGATTGGAGGATGGTGATCCTCACGCCGTTCGGCGGCCGAGTGCACAGCCCCTGGGCGCAGGCCATCGAAGCCACGCTCTCCGACCGCAGCGGGTTCGATGTGCAGACCATCTGGAGCGACGATGGCATCGCGATTCGCTTCGCGGGTGGCGAAGAGCCGCCGGGCGTGGATTCCCTGTTTCCGTCGCCGGAGGAGGTGGAAGACCTGGTCCTCAGCCGGCTTTCGGAGACGGCGCTCTTCGCCGCGCATTTCCGCGAAAACGCCGCACGTGCGTTGCTTCTGCCAAGACGGCGCCCCGGCGCTCGCACGCCGCTCTGGTTGCAGCGCCAGCGCTCGGCGAACCTGCTGGGCGTCGCGAGCCGCTACGGCTCGTTCCCGATCATCCTGGAGACGTACCGCGAGTGCCTGCGCGACGTCTTCGACCTGCCCGGCCTGGTCGAAGTCTTGACAAGCGTCCGCAGCCGGGAGATCCGCATCGTGGCCGTCGAAACGCAGGACGCCTCGCCGTTCGCGCGCTCACTGCTCTTCGACTACGTGGCGGCGTACATGTACGAAGGCGACGCGCCCCTGGCCGAGCGGCGGGCGCAGGCGCTAACGTTGGACCGCAACCTGCTGCGGGACCTTCTCGGAGAGGACGAGCTACGAGAGCTGCTCGATCCGGCCGCGCTCGACAGTGTCGAACTTGAACTGCAAGGCCTGGCCGATGGCCGAAAGGCTCGGAACGTTGACCAGCTCCATGACCTGCTACGGCGCGTTGGCGACCTGAGGGATGACGAGGTCGCTGCCAGGGTCGTCGACCCGGCCAAAGCCGCAGCGTGGCTCGCCGAACTGGAGGCGACCCGGCGAGCGTGCAGGGTGCGCATCGCGGGGGAAGAGCGCTGGATCCCCATGGAGGACGCCGGTCGCTTCCGCGACGCCATCGGGGTCTCCGTTCCCCTCGGAGTGCCAGAGGTGTTTCTAAAGCCGTCCCAGGGCGCGCTGGAGGGCCTGCTGGCACGCTACGCGCGCACGCATGCGCCGTTCGTCGCATCGGCGCCGGCGGACCGCTGGGCGCTCCCGGAAACGCTGGTGCGTTCGGCGCTGAAGACCCTCGAAGCGTCGGGTGTGGTCGTCCACGGCGACTTCCGCCCTGGCGGCGTGCAACGGGAGTGGTGCGATGCCGACGTTCTGCGCCAGTTGCGAAAACGTTCCCTTGCCCGTCTTCGGCGCGAAGTCGAGCCGGTGGAGCCCGCCGCCTTCGCCCGCTTCGAGCTCGCGTGGCAAGGCATCGGTTCGCGCCGCGATGGGGTCGACCGGCTGCGAGAGGTGGTGCAACAACTGGAAGGTTTGCCGCTGCCCGCGTCGGTGCTCGAGCGCGACATACTGCCCGCGCGCGTGCGCGACTACCACCCGCGTCTGCTCGACGAACTGGGAGCGGCGGGCGAAGTCGCGTGGGTTGGGAACGGGCGGCTCGGTAAGGACGACGGCCGCGTGGCGCTCGTCCTGCGCGAGCACCTGGCCGCAGCCGGGCGAGCCCCTACCGCGGACGCGCTGGCCACGCCCCTCCACCATGCGATTTACGAACAACTGCGGACGCGCGGCGCCGCCTTCTTCCGGGACCTCGTCGTGAGCACGAACGCTTCGGCCCGCGATGTCCTTGATGCACTCTGGGACCTCGTGTGGGCAGGTGCAGTGACGAACGACACTTTCGCGCCACTGCGAGCGCTTTCCTGGCCAAAGCGCGGCCTGCCTGCCCCACGAGGGCGAATCAACGCGCTCCCTCCCGAATCGGCCGGCCGCTGGTCGGTGACGTCGCCCGGCGATGAGTCGAGCATGGAAAATCGCACGGCGGCCTTGCACCGGCGGGCCACGGCGCTGCTCGAACGATACGGAGTCGTAACGCGTGAAGGCGTGGCCGCGGAGGATTTCAGCGGCGGGTTTTCGGCAGTGTATCCCGTGCTCAAGGCGATGGAGGAAGCGGGGCGGGTTCGCCGCGGGTACTTCGTAGAAGGGCTTGGGGCGGCGCAGTTCGCGCTGCCAGGGGCCGTCGACCGTCTACGGGCCGAGCGTGAGCGGCCGGATGAGCCGGGCACGGTGGTCCTGGCAACCACCGACCCGGCGAACCCGTATGGCGCCGCGTTGCCATGGCCGCGACGCGAGGAGGATGGCCGGCGCAGTTTGCAGCGCGCCGCCGGCGCCTACGTCGCGCTCGTCGATGGCTCGCCAGTACTGTACCTGGAACGCGGCGGCCGGAGCGTGGTCACGCTTCCCGATTTCGAAGCGGAGGACCTTCGCACACTTGCCTTGCGTGCGCTCGCGGAGTTTGCGGAGCGGGCCGGGCAGAAGGGTCTTACGCTGGAACGGATAGACGGTGCTCCCGCCGCGGATTCCCGGCACGCTGCCGCTTTCCGCGAAGCCGGCTTCTCCGAGGGCTACCGCGGCCTCACCCATCGCCCAACGCGGGAGTTCGCGCGTGCCGGAGGGTGACAGCCTTTATCGCTTCGCCGCCCGGCTGAGGGCCGTGCTCGAAGGCCAGATCATCACGGCGGCCCGGAGCCACGGGCCGGGACCGGTGCCTCAGGTGCATCGAATCATCGGACGGACCTGCACCGGGGCGCGGTCGCAGGGCAAGAACATCCTGATCAGCTTCGACAACGGACTGGCCTTGCGGGGGCACCTGCGGATGTACGGCACCTGGCACGTGTACGCGCCCGGGGAGCCGTGGACGAGGCCCGAAAGCGAAGCGCGGCTCGTGCTGGAAACGCCAATCGCGGTCGTCGTGAACTTCAGCGCCCCGGTCATCGAACTCATTGAGGAGCGGGCGCTGATAGCGCACCGGCCGATCGCGAACCTTGGGCCGGACCTGCTCGATGATGACTTCGACGCAGGAGAGGCCTTCCGCCGGCTGCGCGATCCGGAGCGGGCGGGGCTCACGATTGGCGACGCAATCATGGACCAGCGGGCGATGGCTGGCGTCGGAAACATCTGGAAGCACGAGACGCTGTTCCGATGCGGCGTGAACCCCTGGCGGCGCGTGCGTGAACTCGACGACGAGACGCTCGGGAGCCTCGTCTCCGCTGCACGGGCGCTGCTTCGTGCCAGCGTTGGCAAAGAAAACAGCCTGGAGTTGACCCGTCGCCCGCGCATGTACGTGTACATGCGGGCGGGCCAACCGTGCCGGCGCTGTCATACGCGACTGCGCAGCGGGCCGCAGGGGATAGACATCCGCCAGAGCGCCTGGTGCCCGAAGTGTCAGCCGGTAGTGCCGGGCCAGATCGAGCCGCCGGTGAGGATTCGGCAACCCCGCTAGACAACCGTGTTAGGATTATGTCGGAGTTGTTATGGATGGTAGACCGTCGGTAGGTGACCGTGCCCCGTGGTTTGCCGGAGTGACAGACGACGGCAAAGTCTGCACCCTGGATGACCTGGACGGCCGGGTGGCGGTGCTCGTCTTCCACGAAACGCTGGGGTCGCTGAGGGCGCGTTCGCGATTGAGCGCGCTCTGGAGCCACCGCGGCCAACTCGAACGGATGAACACCGCGCTGCTTGTCGTAACGGCCGAGACGCTTGAACGGGTGCGCTGGCACCTCACTGATGTCGACGTCGGCTGGCCGGTGCTGGCAGATGCCCACCGGGAGGCTCACCGGGCGTATCACGTCGGGCGTTCGGCGCCGCTCCGCGCCTGGCTCGCCGGGCACCTCGGTGGGCGCGGCTCGGCCGGCCACTCCGGCGATGTCGGCGCCGACTTCGTAATCGATCGTTCCGGGACGATCGCGTTCGCGCACAGAAGCGGCGACGCTCAGCCCCGGCCGCCGGCAGAAACGCTGATTCATGCTGCCACAGCGGCAAGTGGCCGCCTCACTCGAGCCGCTGGCTAGATACCAGGCTCGTTTGCGAAAAGGCCAGCCAGTGCGCGCGCGAGCGACTCATCGTTGAAGTCGCGCAGGCGTGCAGTGGGCGCGTGGAAAATCTGATCGACGAGCGAGCGCGTCATCGCGTCGAGAACATCCGCGGGGAGTTCGGGATGGAGCCGGCGTGTGCGTTGTAGTTCGCGCAGGCGGATGCGTTCGACCTCCGCTCTTAAGGCTCCGACCGCCGTGTCGCTGGTCGCGGCTGCACCGGCAAGGCGCTCGTCGACGAGCGCCCCGAGACGACCTCGGAGCTCTGCGCGGCGCTGTGCGGCGTGCGGACGGCTGGCTTCGTCCGCGAGCAGGTCGGCGACGGTGATCACCTCCCGGCCTGCGTCCTCGGCGAAGTTGCGAGGTGTACCGAGATCGACGGTGAGCTGCGCCCGGGGCACGGCATCGAGCCGTATTTCGCCGGCGCCCGAACCGAGACATCCGGCGAGCACATCGAATGTGGCGTCCGGGTCGAGGTCGGCGAGCCTCGCAAACCTCCATGGCTGCGCGCTCGTTGGCGGCGTACGTCCGGCGACGGTGACAGCGAATCCAAGCTGGAGGCCGCGGGCCGCGATGAGCCGGCCCAGAGATCCAGCCCCGAGGATGAGCAGCGTGCCGGGGGGCCGGATGTCACCCAGGCGAAGGGCTCGGTCGAGCAGGTGCCCGGCGTGGCTATCGAAGGCCGTCTCGCGCCGAAGCTGGCGAGCTGCCGCGATTGCCAGGTCGCCGGTTTGGCGGACGGACCCTGGCGCGCTAGCGAGAGCTGCCCGGACCTGACCGAGGATCTGGTCTTCGCCAAGAACGACGGAATCGAGTCCGGCGGCAATCTCGGCGAGGCGCGCGACGGCCTCGCGCCCCGTCCAACGCTCGGGCGCCGGGCAATCGCAATCGCCGAAGCCGTACGCTTCGAGCCGCTGGCAACTCGCGACGAGCGCCCGTTCGGGGTGATGCACCGTCATTGCCGCCGAAGCGGCGGCCATATCCGCGGCGCGGAACGAGACCGTGCGCCATCCGCACGCCCTGAATGTGTCGATTGAAGCGGACGCCGTCGCCATGAAGTTGACTGAGTTTATCAACTTTATCGCCGAACCGAAACCTCAGCCGCCCAGGGACTTGACAGCGGGAATCGGCCTCGCGCTCGTGCGGTACTGCGCCTTGCCCGATTCGAGCAAGTCACCGCCGCGGCAATCGTTCACAACGATGGCGGGAAAGCCCTCCACATGCAGGCGGCGGATGGCCTCAGTGCCGAGGTCCTCAAATGCGACTACCTCTGCCTTCTTGATGTGGCGGTTGAGCAGCGCGCCAGTCCCGCCGACCGCGATGCAGTAGACGGCGTGGTGAGCCTTGATGGCCTCCCGAATTACCGGGCCACGTCCGCCCTTACCGATGATGCCCTTGAGGCCGAGTTCGAGCATCGGGATGGTGTACGGATCGAGGCGCATGGAGGTGGTCGGGCCGGCGGACCCGATAACGGCGCCGGGCCGGGGCGGCGTCGGGCCAACGTAGTAGATCACCTGGCCGCGGAGGTCGATTGGCAGCGGCTCTCCGCGCTTCATCAGTTCGATGAGGCGCTTGTGAGCCGCATCGCGGGCGGTGTAGATGACGCCCGAGAACGTCACGTGCTCGCCGATCCGCAAG
>JBGOVF010000400.1:0-3253 GCA_041477975.1 Tepidiformaceae bacterium | reverse complement strand
GTGCTCGATCCCGAGGTGGTCGGCCACTTCCTCGGGCGTCGCGCGGTCCACGATCGCCTCGCGGGCCTCACCGAGCGGGAACGCGACGTGCTCGCCTTGATGGCCGAGGGCAAGTCCAACGCCGGCATCGCCCGCCAACTCGTCGTCAACGAGAAGACCGTCGAAAGCCACATCGCCAGCATCTTCAGCAAGCTGGAGCTGCCACCTGAGGCCGATGTCCACCGGCGGGTGCTCGCCGTGCGCGCGTGGCTGCAGCCGTAGGGCGAACCCTATGCGGGCCCCGCCCGCGGCAGCGAGTACAGAAACTCCAGCGCTATCCCGTCCGGGTCGTCGCAGGTGATCGCGAGCCCGTAGCCGTAGTCGCGCGTTGGGCCGTGCGCGATGCCCAGCTCGTCCATCTTCGCCCGCCAGGCCTCCAGTTCCTCCGCGCTCGCAACGCCAAAACAGAGGTGGTCCAGCCCCACGCGGTGTGGCGTGAACCGCCCGCCCTCCTGCTCGCGGTGCTCGGTGAACGCGATGACCATTCGCGATGTCGGCTCAAGCAAGGCCACCGCCGAGATGCGATTCTCTTCGCTCGTGGCGCGAAACACCTCCCGCGCATCCAGCAGGGCCGAGTACCAGGCAACGCTGGTGTCGAGCTGCGAGACGCTGAGTTCTACGTGGGCGACACCGGTGATTGCGGGCATGGCTCTTCCTCCGAAAGGCGACGTTGGTCGTTTAGGATTCCAGCGGCGCGAACGACCCCGTCGCGGCCACCGCCGATGCGGTCGCGGCGACAACGTGGGTTGCCGCGATCATTGGCCACGCCCCGGAGCTGATCCGTTGCGCCCCTGCGGCATGGAGTTCAGCAATAGAAGGCGCGCCGGGCACGGCCATGATGTTGAGAGGCAGCGGGAGCGCCGCCGCCAGCCGCGCGATCAGCGCCAGGTCCACCAGCCCGGGCACGAATAGTCCGTCGGCGCCTGCCTCCACGTACATCGGCCCGCGCTCCAGCGCGATAGCGAGACATTCCTCCGGCTCCGAAACCTTCAACCAAAACGAATCGATGCGGGCGTTGATGAAGAGCCGCACGCGGAGTTCGGCGGCAGCAGCGCGGATCGCCCGGGTCTTCGCCGCGTGCAGCCCGGCCTCTACCAGCCGCCGCTCACCGCCGACGAGGCCGTCCTCCAGGTTGATGCCAATCGCGCCAGCCTTCACCACCTCGGCGACCGATGCCGCGGCCGCCTCCGGTGTGTCGCCGTAACCGGCTTCGAAGTCGAGCGAAACGGGCACGGCCACCGCCGCCGTCAGCCGTGCCACGAAGTGCGTCACGATCGCCAGCGGCACGTTCTGACCGTCTTCGTAGCCAAGTGCCGACGAGACCGCGCCGCTGCTCGTCGCAATCGCCGGGAACGAGCGCGCGATAACCCGCGCCGTCGCCACGTCCCAGCAGTTGAAGAGGATCAGCGGCTCTGCGGCGTGGTGCAGCCGGTGAAACGCCTCGGCGCGCTGCTGTTGTTCGGCCAGTTTCATGGATCGCTCCCCGATGTGGGTACTGCTGGTATCTTACATGCTATCGATATGTGAACGTCAACCGGTATACTCCGCCCGTGCAGCCCCGCTCGCGCCGCGAAGAATACTCCGAGGCCACCCGCGCAGCGCTCGTCGCTGCGGCCCGCGCCAACTTCGCCGCCCACGGCTACGCCGATGCCTCGATCGAGATGATCGCCCGGGAAGCGCGCGTCACTCGCGGCGCGCTCTACCACCACTTCGCCGATAAGCGCGCGCTTTTCGAAGAAGTGGTCCGCGCAGTCCAGAGCGACGCCGCCGCCCGGGTGAACGCGGTGGCCGTGCGCAAGTCAGGCCCATGGGAGCGGCTCGAGGCCGGTCTCGGCGAGTTCCTCACCATCAGCCACGAGCCTGAATACCGCCGCGTCGTGCTCGAGGACGCACTTTCGGTGCTCGGCTCGCTCCGCTGGCGCGAGATCGACGACGAATACATGCTCGCCGGCACCACCGCCGCCATCACGGCCCTCGCCCGTGCGGGCGAACTCCCGCCCGACAACATCAGCCTCGTAACGCACCTGCTCATCGGCGCGGTGACCGAAGCCGGTCTCGTGGTCGCCGCTTCGGACACGCCGGTCGAGACGGGCGCCGCCGCAACGGGCCTGTTGATGTGCTTCCTGCGCGGCGTGCGCGGGCCCGCCACGTAGCGCCTCGAATCGTACGGTCCCCACCCTCGTCTGCTAGGCTCGAACGCACCGAATTTCGAACTCCCCGGAGGCAGCGCATAAAAGGCATGAAGGTTGGCGTCCACATCGCCGGGGCGAACGCCGCGGCCCAGGTCGATGGCATCGTCAAGGCCGAGCAAGCCGGCATCGATGTCGCCTGGCTCACCAACGGCGGCGTCGCGCCCGATGCCCTCGCCGTACTGGCGGCAGCAGCAACGAAAACGAGCCGCATCCTCCTCGGCACTTCGATCGTCCCCACCTTCCCGCGCCACCCGCTGGTCATGGCCCAGGGCGCCGTTGCGGTGGACTCACTCGCGCCCGGCCGGTTGCGCCTCGGCGTCGGCCCCAGCCACAAGCCCACCATCGAGGGCACCTTCGGCATCCCGTTCGAACGGCCCCTCCAGCACCTGCGCGAGTACCTGGAAATCCTCAAGGCCCTCCTTCAGAAGGGCGAGGTCAATTTCGACGGCAAGCGGCTCACCGCCCACGCCCGCCTCGCGGCGCCGGCGCAGGTGAGCGTCATGGCCTCGGCCCTGCGCACCAACGGCTTTCGCCTCTGCGGCGAACTCGCCGAAGGCGCCATCTCCTGGGTCTGCCCGCTGCCTTACCTGCGCGATGTTGCGGTGCCCGCGATCAACGCTGGCGCGGCGAAGGCCGGCCGCCCCGCGCCGCCGCTCATCGCCCACGTCCCGGTCGCGGTGAGCGAAGACGCCGATGCGGTCCGCGAAGCCTCGCGGCGACAGATCGGCTTCTACCCGCGCGTCCCCTTCTACTCCCAGATGTTCCAGGATGCCGGCTTCCCCGAGGCGGCCGAAGGCCAGATGTCCGACCGCATGATCGACGCCCTCGTCATCCACGGCAGCCCCGCCGCGGTGAAGGAACGCCTGCGCCAACTGCCGTCATTCGGCGCCGGCGAACTGCTGGCGATGCCGATCCTTCCCGCCGGCGACGATGCCGCCCTCGCCCGCACCCTCACAACCCTCGGCGCCCTCGCCGCGGAGTAACCTCATGGCCCGCTCCGCCATCGCGCACTTTGTCTACCT
>JBGOVF010000537.1:0-2531 GCA_041477975.1 Tepidiformaceae bacterium | reverse complement strand
CTCACCTACCTCGCGGCGGCGCTCGGCATCGAGCGGCTCGGGCAGGGTTTCGTACACGGCGACCTGCTCGATCAGCCCGCCGCGTGCGCGCAGGGCCATGGCCAGACGGTCGTCGGTCAACGACGAGACCGACAGGAGGATGCGGGCGCCTTGCACCCGCGGCAGCTCGGCTGCGAGGCACTCGGAGGTGGCCCGCGTCGGCGCGAAGTCGGCTAGCACTCCCCGGCCCGTCAGTGCCGCCGCTGTCGCCTCTCCCACGGCCGCCACCTTCGTCGTCGAGAGCGACCGCGCGTCGCGGCCGCCGGCGCCGAGCGCGCCGAAGAACGCGGCGACGCCGTTCACGCTGGTGAACACGATCCAGTCCCAGCGCGAGGACACTCGCTCGTCGCTCACAAGGTCCTCGGTGGTGTGGCGGACGGAGATGACCGGCGCCTCGACGACGGACGCGCCGAGCGACTCGAACCGCCCGACAAGGTCGCTGGCCTGGTCGCGAGCGCGTGTTACGACGATCCGCTTCCCAGCGAGGGGCCCCGGCGCGAACCACGCCAGTTCGTCGCCAAGCGCCACGACATCGCCGACGACCGTTACGACCGGCGAGGCAAGCCCTGCTGCACGCGCCAATTCCGCGATTGTCGCCACGGTTCCGCGCACGACCACCTGGTCGGCGCGCGTCCCCCAGCGGATGCAGGCGACCGGCGTTTCCGGCGCTTTTCCAGCGGCGATGAGCGCGGCCATTGCGTCGCCCAGCGTCGCCACGCCCATGAGGATGGCGAGCGTGCCCGCCTTCGATGCCGCCTGCCAGTCGATGGCTCCCGCGCCGTCGCCGGCCGCATCGTTGCCGGTGACGATGAGCAGGCTGTTCGAAACGCCGCGGTGCGTGACCGGGATGCCCGCATACGCCGCCGCGGCGATGGCCGAGGTGACGCCCGGGACGACCGTGAACGGCACGTCCGCTTCGCGGCAGGCGAGCGCTTCCTCGCCGCCACGGCCGAAGACGAATGGGTCGCCACCCTTGAGACGGACGACACGGCGGCCGGCGCGGGCGTGCTCTACTAGCAGCGCGTTGATGGCGTCCTGGCCCATAGCCTGCTCGCCGGCTCGTTTACCGACGAACACGCGCTCGGCCGGCGCCGGGGCGTGGCCAAGGATGGCGGGAGAGACCAGCGCGTCGTACAGCACGACCTCGGCGCCCTCGAGCGCGCGGGCTGCCGCGAGCGTGATTAGCCCGGGGTCGCCAGGCCCCGCGCCGACAATCCAGACGTGGCCGGTCTGGTTGCTCATCGCCTCCATTTTGGCACCGATCACGGAGAATCGGTGGCCGTTCACCCTAACTGGCCGAGGATTGTCTCGATGTCGGCCCGGGCGCAGGTGAACATCGGCGTGTCGCGTTGTGTGTAGAGGCTCGCTTCCGTGTAGCGGAGCCGCCCCACCAGGTCGACGAACTCCTGTGGATAGTCGGAATCGAAGGAGACGACGAACTCCTGGTCATCGATGCCGTACGAATAGCTGGTGTTGATGCGCACGCCTTTGAACGGCGAAGCAGCATGTATGTGCTCGTCCATCATCCCTTGCCGCGAATGAGGGGAGAGGTTGTACCACGGCCGGGTCTTCACGAACGGATAGAGGAAGAGGTACTTGCCCTGCCCGGGCAACAGCTCAACGCCTTGTCCCGAGCCTTCGATCCGGTTCACGTATTGCGACCGCTTCTGGAGCGAGAGAAACGCGTAGGGCGACTCCAGGTAGCCGGCGAGGAGCGTGCCGTTCAACTCGGCCTGCATCGCCTGGAAACAGGCCGGGTCGTTCGAGATGCGCCAGAGCATGAAGTCGGCATCGGCGCGCAAGCCCACCAGCGAGTAGGTGCGCAGGATGAGGTCGTCATGAGCGTCCCAGCGGCGGACGACACCGGCGTACTCCTCCTTCGCCGCGGTCCGCTCGGCCTTCGGAAGCCGCCGGAAGGCCGGGTCCAGCTTCAAGAACGCGTAGTTGAGGAACTGGCGACGCTCTCTATCCGGCGCCTTCCCTGTTACCTGGCCGCTGGGGTCGAGGTCCACCGGAGGGCCCGGCGGCCGGCCAGGACGCGGAGACTCCGCTGGGCGATGTGACTGATGCTCAGACACGGGCATTCTCCTCCTGGGGCGTGGCTTGCTCGGTGAGGTCGAAGTTCCGGGCGACCAGCCCCTGGACGCGGCTGAATTCATCGCCATTCAGCCGGCGTGTGTCCGGGGCGGCGGCGAACTCCTCGAGGCCAGCAACGTCGTAGATGTTCGGAAGGACACCCGCGATCGACTCTTCGTGGAGGATGAACTGGATCGCGGCCTGCCCGATCGTCCGGCCATCTTCGAGGAAGGCGAGCTGCTGCACCTTCGCGAGGCCGTCTTCCAACCAGGCCCTGCGCCGCTCGTTCGTGGTCACGCGCCAGTTGCGATGGTCCCCGGGGGCGAAAGCGGTGTCGTGCTTGACCGAACCATCGAGCAGGCCCGAGGCATGGGGCACGCGCGCAACCACCGATACACCACGCTCGCGGGCAACCG
>JBGOVF010000513.1:0-2675 GCA_041477975.1 Tepidiformaceae bacterium | reverse complement strand
GGCCTCCCGACTTTGGTCGCTGAGGTCCTCATGTTCTACAAAGCGACCGCCTACTGGGGCCTCCCCGGGCACCCCCGTCCACGGGATGAGGCTGATTTCCGGGCCCTGCTCCCGCACCTCGCTGAGGACGAGCGCTCCTGGCTCCGGGAGGCAATCTCCCTCCTCGTGCCGGAGCACCCCTGGCTGGCTCACGTCGCGGCGCCGGCCGCCAGGGAGTGAGCCCTACGCCGCGCCAACCATCCGCCCCGAAGTCAGCACCACCGTCCCGTTGCTACGCAACACCTGGCGGATGCTCCGCGAAAGGTCCTCGTTCACCGAGGCCCGCGGCAGGTCGAACTCCGTGTCCTGGCCCTCCGTATCGTGGATCACCAGGCGCACTTCGTCGTTCCCCGGCGATGCCTTCAGCATCCCGGCGACAGCCTTCAGCAGTGCCTCGTCCGCTACCACATCCTCGGTCTCGTAAATCGTGATCACGAGCCGCGCCGAATCGCCGCTGATTGGCGGCTCGTTGCCCGGCCGCGATGCCTCGGCGGTGGCGATCGGTCGAGGGCCGGAATAGCCGTTGGCCGCTGGCCGTTGGCCGTTGGCGCCATTACCCCTGGTGCCGGCTTCGGCCGGGCGCGGCGCCGCAGCCGCAGGACGGGATTCCCGCCTTTTCGGCGTCTCTACCTGCCACTGTTCCGGCGCGAAGCCGACCACCGTGCCGTCCGCGTGATTGTACGGCGCCGCCTTGCGCACGCTCAGGCCGATCCGGTCCCCCCGATCGCGCACTTCCACCGAAACCACCAGCACCTGGCCTTCCGACCACGTCGCTTCGCCGGTCAACTCCAGCGTGTCGCTCCAGACCGTCAGTTCGGCGTTCCCGGAAAGGTCTTCCAGGTCGACCACGTAGAACTTGCGCCCATCGCGCGTAGTGCGGGCCTGCACGCGATTCACCAGCCCGGCGACGGTCACGTTCTGCCCGGCCAGCTCGGGCGTCAGGTCAGCGAGCGTGTGCGTGGCGTAGCGCGCCAGGTCGTGCGCGACAGCTTTGAACGGATGCTCGGACACGTAGACGCCAAGCAACTCCTTCTCCCACGCGAGCATGTCCTCCCGGCGGGCGGGCGCCGCGTCGAGTTCGAGCGCCGGCAGCGGCGTGTCCACCTGGCTGCCGAAGAGGTCGAACATGGTCGACTGCCCGCTCTCCCGAAGTTCGCGCTCGCGCTTCGCAAGCCCCATCAGCCGCTCCGCGTTCATCACCAGCGTGCCGCGGTCGTACTGCCCGCCGATGAGGTCGAACGCGCCGGCCTTAGCCAGGTGTTCGAGCGCCCGGCTGTTCGCCGCCGTAAGGTCGGCCCGCTTGCAGAAATCTTCGATGTCCCGGTACGGGCCACCGGCCAGGCGCGCCGCGATGATGCCTTCGACGGCAGACGCGCCCACGTTCTTGACCACGCCCAGCCCGAACCGGATCGCCAGCGAGTTATCCGGCCTCCGCTCAACGCTGAAGTTGTCTTCGCCCGCGTTCACATCCGGTGGCAACACCTCGATCCCAAGCTTCGTGCACTCGGCAACCGCCGCCGCAATGCGCGCGTGCGTGTCGGGCGCGCTCTTCGTCATCTGCAGCAGCGCGGTCATGTACTGCACCGGGTAGTTCGCCTTCAGATAGGCGGTCTGGTAGGCGATGTTCCCATAGCACCAGCTGTGGGCCTTGTTGAACGCATAGCCCGCAAACGGCTCGATCAGATCGAAGACATCGGTCGCTTCCTGTTCGCTATAGCCCTTCTCCATGGCGCCGGCGACGAAGCGTTCGCGTTCGGCCACCATGATCTCGGCCTTCTTCTTGCCCATGGCCTTCCGCATGATGTCGGCCTGGCCGAGCGTGTAGCCGGCGAACAGCTGCGCGATGAGCAACACCTGGTCCTGGTAAACGATGACCCCGTACGTCTCGTCCAGGACGGTCGCGAGGTCCGGGTGCGGGTACGTGACCTGGACTCGGCCGTGTTTGCCATCGATGTAACGCGGGATGTGTTGCATCGGGCCTGGCCGGTAGAGCGCCACCAGCGCGCACAGGTCCGCGATGTTCGTCGGCTGCAGATCCTGGACGTAGCGTCGCATCCCGCTCGATTCCAGCTGGAACACGCCGAACGTCTCGCCCTTGCCCAGCATCTCCATCGTTTTCGCATCGCCATCCGGCAGCCGGATGACGTCGATCGCCTCACCCGTGGTCTCCTGAATGAGGTCAGACGCATGCTGGAGGATGGTCAGGTTCGAAAGCCCCAGGAAGTCCATCTTCAGGAGCCCGATCTTCGCCACCTGGTCCATCGCGAACTGTGTTGTGGGGATGCTCGTCTCGTCGCCGCGACTCGGCCGCTGGAGCGGCACGTGCTCGATCAGCGGGTCTCGCGAAATGACCACGCCCGCGGCGTGCGTGCTCGCGTGCCGCGCGACGCCCTCAAGCTGCTTTGCCGTGTCCAGCAGCCGGCGCACCTTCGCGTCGTTCTCGTAGGCTTCCTTCATCTCGGCCGACTGCTCGATCGCCTCCGGCAGCGTGATGTGCAGCACCTCCGGCACGAGCCGTGCTACCCGGTCGGTCTCGGCGTAGGAGATGCCGAGCGCGCGACCCACGTCGCGAATGGCCGCCTTCGCGCCCAGCGTTCCAAAGGTGATGATCTGCGCCACCCGGTCCGACCCGTAGT
>JBGOVF010000254.1:0-4365 GCA_041477975.1 Tepidiformaceae bacterium | reverse complement strand
TGTTCGGCGCTCCCCGAAGTAGAAGAGCGCCTGAGCCACGGCGAGCCTACATGGTTCGTCCAGGGCAAAAAGACGTTCGTCACATACGCCAACCACCACCACAACAGCGAACACCTCGCCTTCTGGTGCGCCGCGCCGCCGGGGGCGCAGGAAACGCTGGTGGATTCCGCCCCGGAGCGCTTCTTCCGTCCGCCCTACGTCGGCCACCGGGGCTGGCTCGGGGTCTACCTCGATGTGGCCCAGGACCCGGGCGAGCTCGCGTTCCTGGTGGAGCAGGCCTACCGCACGGTCGCGCCGGCGAAGCTCCTGGCGGTGCTCGAAGTGCAGCGGCTCAGCGGTTGAACGTCACCTTGAGCGGCCGCCGCCCGTAGCCAAGGGCGCTCGCCCGCGGCGGCGGCACCGGGCCAATTGGCTCCAACGCCGGGAACCGCTCGAGCAGCGATTGGAGCGCGATCCGCGCCTCCATCCGGGCCAGGTTCGCTCCAAGGCAGTAGTGCAGCCCCCAGCCGAAGCCCAGGTGCGGGTTTGGGTTGCGTTCGAGGTCGAACTTCGCCGGGTTCGCGAACACCGTCTCGTCTGTGTTGGCGGCGGCCACGCAGAGGAACGCGTTCTGCCCGGCGCGCAGCTCGTGGCCGCCGCGCTCATGCGTCGCGATGATCTTGCGCGGGATGGCGCGCGCCGGCCCCTGCACGCGCAGGAACTCCTCCACCGCCGTGGGGTAGGCCTCTGGGTGGCTTCGCAGCCACGCGCGAAGGTCGGGCCGGTCCAGCAGGATGCCAATGGCGTTGACGAGGAGCGTTGTCGTCGTTTCGTGCCCGCCGAAGAGCAACAGCGTGCAGGCGCCCACCAGCTCCAGCGGCGAAAGGTCGCCCGAGCGGTCCTGGATGATCGCTGTCAGGAGCGTGCCGGTGGGCGCGCGCCGTTCGCGTTCGATCAGGCTGGAGAAGAACTCGATGAACTCGCCGGTCGCTGCCGCGACGGGTCCTTCGGGCGCGCTCCCGGGCGCAATCGCGAACACGAACTGGCCAAGGTCGTGCGACCACGCGTAGAAGCGATGGCGATCTTCCGGCGGCACGCCCAGGATCGCGCCGATGACGAGCGCCGGGATGGGCCGCGCGAAATCGTGGTTCAGGTCCGCGCCATCCTCGCCGAGTCCGTCCAGGACGCCATTCACGATGGTTTGCAGCTCGCCTTCCAGCGCGGCCACGCGGCGCGGCGAGAAGGCAGCCCGCACCGGTTCGCGCAGGCGCGTGTGCATCGGTGGGTCCCGGAAGTTCATCCAGCCGGCCAGCAACTCCGTGACCTTCTGGAACGCCTCGCCCCGCCCCGTGGCCGCACGCTGGAACGAGAACTGGCGATCGGACGAAAGCACCTCGAAGTCCTTCAGCCCGGCCTCCACGCCGGCGTGCGAGAGCACCATCCAGCCGCGGTGCACATCGCTCCACTGCACGTCGCCGCCGCACTCTCGGGCTTCGGCGAAGTAACGTGCAGGCTCAAGCAGCGACTCTGTCGAGTCCAGGTTCACGTGGCCCGCAACCGGCGCTGTCATCGCAACAAGACGCTACAGGAGCAAGTGCACGCGCGGCAACGCCGGACGCGCTACGCTCTCGCCACTCGAATACCTGCCTGGAGTAATCCTGTGACCGCAACCAGCCGCGAAGTCCACCTTGTCCAGCGCCCGGAAGGGATGCCGCGCCCGGAAGACTTTGCCATCGCCGAGCAACCCGTGCCCGATGTCGCGGAAGGCGAGATCCGCATCAAGAACCTCTACCTGTCGATCGACCCCGCGATGCGCCCCCGCCTCTCCGCCGGCCAGCCGCTGAACGAAGCGATGGGCGGCGGCGCCATCGGCCGCGTCGTCCAGTCGCGGAACGCCGCGTTCAAAGAAGGCGACTTCGTCCAGCACCGCTGGTCCTTCCGCGAGCTCTTCAACTCCGACGGCGGCGGCGTCGCGAAGCTCGACCCCGACCCGGCTCTGCCGCTCACCGTCTACATGCACACGCTTGCCGGCTCGGGCTTCGTGGCCTATGGCGGGCTCATCGAAATCGGGAAGATGAAGGCGGGCGAGCAGGTCTTCGTCTCAACGGCGGCCGGCTCCGTCGGCTCCGTTGCCGTGCAGGTGGCGAAGCTGCACGGCTGCTACGTCATCGGCAGCACCGGCTCTGACGACAAGTGCCGCTGGCTCACGGATGAGCTCGGCGTCGACGTTGCCATCAACTACAAGTCCGAGCCGATCCGCCACGCGCTGAAGGCGGCGGCCCCGAAGGGCATCGACATCTACTTCGACAACGTCGGCGGCGACCACCTGGACGCCGCCCTCCCGCGCATGAACGTGCTTGGCCGCATCCCGGTCTGCGGCATGATCTCGGCCTACAACAACTTCGGCGCCATCTCCGCCCCTGTGACCACGCTCTCCAACATCATCTACAGCCGCGTGACCATCCGCGGGTTCGTCGCCACAGACTTCCTGCACCTGCGCGAACAGTTCAACGCCGAGATGACCGCCTGGCTGAAGGACGGCAAGGTCAAGTACCGGGAGACGTTCGAGGACGGCATCGAGAACGCCCCGAAGGCGCTCATCGGCATGCTGAACGGCGCCAACACCGGCAAGATGATGGTCCGGCTGCCCGAGTAGCCGTCCGCACTAACCGTGGAAGCGGGGCTCGCGCTTCTCCATAAACGCGCGCGCTGCTTCGCTCCGAGCATCGGTCCGCGTCGCCTGCGTGAAGATCTCGTCCTCCGATTGGAGCACCGAGCGAAGGTTGTCGTTCGCGGCGTTGCTGTAGATGAGCCGCTTCGCCCAGCGCACGTGCTGGCTCGGGTTGAAGGCCACCTCGTCCGCGAGCGCCATCGCCCGGTCGATCAGTTCTTCGTGCGGCACCACGTGGTTCGCGAGCCCGATGCGGCCAGCTTCGTCGGCCTCGATGATGCGCCCGGTGAGGATCATCTCCGCCGCTGCGCCAAGCCCCACGATCTGCGGCAGCAGGTAGGTAGAACCAAGCTCGGGCGTCAGGCCGATACGGACGAACCGCATCGACATCCGCGCGCGCTCGGAAGCGATGCGCATATCGCAGCACAGCGTCAGCGTGAGGCCGACGCCCACAGCCGGGCCGTTGATGGCCGCGATGAGCGGCTTGGAGCGCTGCATCATGAACGGCAGGGGCTCGCCTTCCCCGCGGGGCCGGGGCGCAGGCGCGCCTTCCGCTGGCCGCGGCGCCGCAAGGTCGGCGCCGGAACAGAAGCCGCGCCCCGCGCCGGTGATGACGACGGCGCCGATGCCATCGTCGTTGTTGCATTCCTGGATCGACTCGCTCACAAGCCGCGCCATCTCCGGCGACCACGCGTTCAGCCGTTCGGGGCGGTTCAGCGTAATCAGGCCGACGCGGCCGCGCCGTTCGAAGAGGGCGTGGGGTTCAGTGGCGATGGGAGCGGTCATCTGCGTACTCCTGCTTGCTTATTCGAGGTGAGAACGGGCAAAACATGGTCCGGCCGCCGGGCATTGTCAACGCAGCCGGGTTGGTTGCTCCACCGTCACGGCCACGTCACCATGTTCGTCGAACCATGACGTTTACGGAAAGGCGAAGTTCGCGACACCTCCGCACCGCGCCGGTGCCGCCAGGGGCCTCGGCGTGACGCTCGCACCGCGCCGTTTCGACCCTCGCTGGCTGCCGCTCGCCGTCACTACGGTCGGCTCCTTCATGTCGATCCTGGATTCGACGATTGTAAACATCGCCCTGCCCAGCATCCTTAAGGAATTCGGCGCCAGCCTCCAGAGCGGCCAGCTCGTCATCACGTCCTATCTGATGGCCCTGGCGGTGGTCATCCCGATCAGCGGCTTCCTCGGCGAGCGCATCGGGATGAAACGCCTCTACATGTTCACCCTGGCGTTCTTCACGGTCGGCTCGGCTCTTTGCGGGCTGGCCTGGAACGTGCAGAGCCTGGTCTTCTTCCGCGTCCTCCAGGGGTTGGGCGGCGGCATGCTCCAGCCGCTCGGCATGGCCCTCGTCTTCACGATGATCACGCCCCTCGAACGCCCGCACTTCATCGCCCTGCTCGGCATCCCCGCCCTGCTCGCGCCCATGTTCGGGCCAACGGTTGGCGGCTACCTGGTCGAGTATTCGAGCTGGCGCATGGTCTTCCTCATCAATGTGCCGATTGGCGTGCTGGATATCGTCTTCGCCTACTTCCTGCTCAAGGAGACGCCGATCCGCACCGGCGCGAAGCTGGACGCCCGCGGTTTCGCCCTCGCGGCCGTGGCTTTCCCGAGCCTTCTCCTCGGCCTCACCATGGGCACGGAACACGGCTGGAGCCTGCCGGTCATCGGGTTGTTGTTCGTGGGCACGACTACGCTTACGGGCTTCATCT
>JBGOVF010000395.1:0-3286 GCA_041477975.1 Tepidiformaceae bacterium | reverse complement strand
GATGCCACGTCTCGACGACATCTCGATGAACGGAAACACTATCGCCACGAATCTGGCGCTCGCCGGCGTAACCCTCTGGGTGCTCTTTAGCTCCGTCCTCCTCAACCAGGTGCTCCAGGACAACCGGGCGGAGATCGACCAACACACCGCCCGCCTCACGCGCCGGCTACGCGGCCGCACCGGCAGTGCCGCGCGGACAATCAGCGGAATCAGCCGCCGCCTGGCGCTGCTCTTCGTCCTGTTGTTGACCGGCATCATCTACGGCTTCCTCAGCCCCGCGTTCGGCTTCAACCGCCCGAGCGCCGTGTTATTCCTGTCGGTGGTCCTGGGCGTCGGCGCTGTCACCTGGGTCTGTTCGGGCCTGGAGGCGTTGGTGACGCGCCGAACCTTCGGCGTTGCCGCGGCAGTCCGCCCTTACCCCGCTTCGCTCGCGGTCGCTGCGCTGTCGGTCGGCGTTTCACGCGTCATCGGACTGCAGCCGGGCGTCATCTACGGATTCGTCGCCTCGTGTGCCGTGACGGGCCCCGGCCTGATCGACGAGCGTCGCCAGGGCCGGGTCACGATTGTCCCGGTCGCCACCGCCGTGCTTCTCGCCATTGCGTCGTTGCTGGCGATGGAGCCGCTGCGGGCGAATGCCTCCGTCGCTTCGTCTCTGCCCGGCCAGGTGGCCATTGGCGCCGGGATCATCGTGTTCGTTGGCGGCATCGAAGGGGTAGCTTTCAACATGATTCCGCTGAAGGTCACCGATGGGGGCAAACTGTTCCTTTGGCACCGGACCGTGTGGGCCGTCACTTCGCTTGTTGCGGCGTTCCTCTTCTGGCACGTCCTCCTCAACAGGGACAGTCAATACTTCGGCGCGCTTCGCCAGGCGAAGTCGCTGGCGGTGCTGGCGATCTTTGTGGTCTACACAAGCCTGAGTGTCGGCCTCTGGGCTTACTTCCGCTGGCGCCCCGGGCGAACCCGAGCTGGATCCGAGGCTGAGTAGTCGCTTCCACCCTGGCGGGCGTTCGGCGTCCTCTCGCCGCCATGGACTCAGGCCCGGGTCGGCCGCGCTTCGCAGGTTCGACTTCGCGCGGCATTCCTATGGTCCTGGACATTGGGCGGTAGTGGTGGACGTAGAATGCCGGCGATGACTGGCCCGGACGGGGGAATTGTCAGCCGGCTCGCCGCCTCCTTCGAGCCACGGCGAAACCACGAGCGCGGCGTGAAAATGTCGGCCTACATGCGCGACCTCTTCCCGTTCCTCGGCATCGCGTCGCCCGAGCGTTCACTGCTCACACGCGAGGCGCTACTTGACCTCGCGAGGCCGGACGCTCGGGAACTCGCCGCTGCCGCGCGAAACCTCTGGGATCGGCCGGAACGCGAGTACCAGTACGCCGCCGTCGACCTCGTCACGCGGTACATCAAGGGCTGCGACCCCGGCTTCATTGAGACACTGCGGTGGCTGATCACGACGAAGTCATGGTGGGATACGGTCGATGCGCTCGCGTCGAACGCGCTGGGGCCGCTTCTCCGCGACCATCCCGATCTGCTGCCAGAGATGGATCGCTGGATCGAGAGCGAGAACATCTGGCTCGCGCGTGCGGCGATCCTCTTCCAGCTCAAGTACCGAAAGGAGACCGACGCCGAACGGCTCTTCCGTTACTGCCTGCTGAGGGCTGGAGAACCAGAGTTCTTCTTGCGCAAGGCGATCGGCTGGGCGCTCCGTGAATATTCGAAGACCGACGCTCTCGCCGTGCGGCGGTTCGTGAATGAACACCAGGGCGAGCTGTCGGGGCTTTCGCAGCGTGAAGCGCTGCTCTGGCTCAATGGTGGACGAAGGAAGGATCCCGTACGGGCTAACGCTCGGGCGTAGGAAAGAGGCCGACCAGATTCTCTTCTTCCGTGGGCAGGCTGCGCTTGATCACTTCAAGGTGGTCGAGGGCAATCCCGGCGCCAATGGCCACGCACTCCAGCGGATTGTCCGCGACGTAGCACGGCACCCCGGTCTCCTGCGTCAGCAGTTCGTCCATGTGCCGCAGCAGGGCGCCGCCGCCGGTGAGCACGATGCCACGATCGATAACGTCCGCGGCCAGTTCCGGCGGCGTCTTCTCCAGCACGGCACGAACGGTCTGGACGATGGTGCCAAGGCAATCCTGAATGGACTGCGCGACCTCCACGCTGTTAAGCGTGATGGTCTTCGGTAACCCGCTGAGCTGGTCTCGTCCGCGTACCTGCGTCCCGAGGCCCTCATCAATGGCGAGCGCGCTCCCGATCGCGATCTTGATCTCCTCGGCGGTCTTCTCGCCGATGATGAGGTTGTGCCGCCGGCGGACGTAAGCCATGACGGCCTCATCTATCCGGTCGCCGGCCATGCGTACCGATTCGCTGACGACGATGCCATAGAGCGAAATGACAGCAGCCTCGGTTCGGCCACCGCCGATGTTTACGATCATGTTCCCGCGTGCCGTCCCGATCGGGATGCGCGCACCGATGGCGGCAGCTAAAGGTTCTGGCACCAGGTGGGCCGGCTTCCGCCCACCGGCCTGCTCCGATGCATCGCGCACCGCGCGTTGCTCGACGCTTGTCACGCCAGCCGGGACGGTCACCATCACTTCGGGCCGGATCAGGTTGAATCGGCCGGTGATCAGGCTGATGAAGTATCGCAGCATCGCCTCGGTTGTCAGGTAGTCGGCGATCACCCCGTCACGCATCGGCCGAATGACGCTGATCGACCCCGGCGTGCGGCCCTGCATCGCTCGCGCCTCCTTTCCGACGGCAACGATGGCGTTGTCGCGATTGTGTCGGGCGACAACGGACGGTTCGTTCACAACAATGCCCTGGCCCTTGACATAGACCAGGATGTTTGCCGTGCCGAGGTCGATCCCCGCCTTCTTCCCGGCCATGAATTCGAAGGCCACTAATCGCGCTCCACTTCAACGCCCAGCGCGCGCAGCTTCTCATCCAGCCGTTCGTACCCGCGATCCAGGTGGTAGACGTCCTCGATGATCGTCGTGCCCTGCGCGACCAGCGCGGCGAGCAGCACGGCCGCGCCCGCGCGAACGTCCAGCGCCCGGACCCGCGTCCCGTGGAGGTTGCATGGCCCGCTCACGATCGCCGACGAGCCGGTGTTCACGATTTCGGCGCCCATCTTGCGCAGCTCACCAACGTAGAGCATGCGGTTGTCGAAAACGCGTTCGTGGATGATAGAGACTCCGTTTCCCTGCGTGAGCAGCGCAGCCATCGGGGCGTGAAGATCCGTCGCAAGTCCGGGGTACGGCAACGCCTGGAAGCTCACGGCGCGAAG
>JBGOVF010000399.1:0-3273 GCA_041477975.1 Tepidiformaceae bacterium | reverse complement strand
GGTGGGAGTGGGCGGACGGAAGTCACCGAGATGCCTGGTGTTCGCGAGTCCGATCTGCCGCCCGTTCACCTCATTGATGGCCACATCGATGAGCGGCGCTCTTGAGAGATAAAGGTTACCCGCCGCATCGAGAAGCGAACTGAACTTCGCGCCGACATCATCCGTGACGCTGACAGTGAGCACGCTGCCTGGCGGCGGGATGGCGCTATACGGCTTCTTTGTGAATGATTCGCTGGTCGGGTCGCCCGGCTCCAAAACCGAGATGTGGAATCGCTGCCCATCGAGCTGTGCTAAGAGGAAGACGCCCCGGTTTGAGCCGATGGCCGGGTTCTCTGCCCACGGGACATTCGGTCTGCCGTATGTGAGGACGGCCTCCGGCCCGGCGACTACGGAGGTGACGGCTTCGTGGTACTGGATGGCCGCGATGGCCTGGTCGTCCGGTCCGTTTCCAACCTGAAACAGCCGGCCAGCGTTGCGCCATTGGGCCGCGTCGGGTGCAGTCGTGGCGGGTGCGGTGAACCCGGGGGGTATCTCGCCGGGCGATGCCGCGACGGCCGGAGTGGGGTCTGGCAGTGCCGGGGCCGGTGCAGCGGGTTCGGCGCCCGCGAGCAGGCCCCGGGCAATCACGGCCACGACCGCAATCGTGGTAGCTGTGGATCCGGCTGCCGCGAGCTTCAACCCGCCGATCGCGCCGAGCAGTCTGCCGATCCGGGCCGCGGGCCGGTTGGCCTGGCGCCAGTATTCGGCCACTTCTTCGCGGGTATCGACGCCGAGCTTGGCCAGGATTTCGCGCATGTGCCACTTTGCGCCGTCGAGCGAGACGCCGAGGGTTTCGGCCACTTCGGCGTTGCTCTTGCCGCGGGCAACGAGGTCGAGCACCTGGCGCTGGCGCGGGGTCCATTCGTAGTGGCGGTCCAGCAACTCCCGCACGCGGCGTTTGCGCGGCGCGATCTCCATACGCCGAGCTTAGGACGGCAGCGCCAGGCTGTCCCTACACCCGGTAAAGAGCGGACGGCGGCTGCCGGCGATACCGAATCGTGTCGCCAGCGGAATTGGGGAGTTGGGCGCGGCCTGGTTCGTGAATGACCCGGACGCTTGCTGGCGCGCGCGGATCTGATTCGATTCTCTCTGGTAGGCTGCGCCCACCCATGAGCCTCAGTTCGCGCCTGCCCGCTACCCGCCACCGCGACTTCCGGGCGCTCTGGGGCGGGACGGCATGTTCGAGCATTTCGCTCTGGACGCTCCTCCTGGGCAACGCCTGGGTGGTGTTCAAGCTCAGCAACTCGTCGGCGTGGGTGGGCGTCGCAACCTTTGCCTCGATGTCGCCGTTCCTTCTGGCGCCGCTGGGCGGGCTCATCGCCGACCGCTTCGAACGGCGCAACCTGGTGGTCATCACCCGCCTCGCTTCGCTCGCCACGGCCGCCGCCCTCTGCCTCCTCGCCGTGACCAATGTGCTGGCGGTCTGGATGGTCGTCGTGGTCGCCTTCGTCCAGGGCGTCGTTCGCACGGTCGAGACCTCGGCCGAACAAGCCTTGTTGGCCAACGTTGTCCCGCAGGAAGACCTGGGTAACGCCATTTCCCTGACGACTATGGCGCAGCTGGGATCGAGGGCGGTTGGGCCGCTGCTCGCTGGCCCGCTACTGGCGACCATCGGCGTCGAAGGCGCCTACGCCATCGCAACGGCGTTCTCGCTGCTCGCGCTGGCCGCGGTGATGCAGGTGCGGACGTCGTCGCGGGGCGGAGTCCTTTCGCTTGGGGCGGTCACCGAAAACTTGCGCGAGGGGTTCGCCTACGTGGTTTCGAACCGCCCTGTCCTTGCTGTGTTCGCGCTCATGGTTGCGCACTGCTCGTTGACGATGTCGTTCGATGCGATGCTTCCCGGTTTCGCCGAGACCGAACTGCACAAGGCCTCGGGCGGCTTCACCCTCATGACGATGGGCGTCGGCGTTGGCTCCCTGGTCGGCGTCTTCGCGCTTGCGCTCGCAACGACCACCCGGCGTGGGCTGCTCTTCCTCGCCATGGGCATTGCGAGCGGCCTCGCGCCGGTGATGATGGGCCTGAGCACGGACCTGCGCTGGGCCGTCTTCAGCACGATCCTCATGGGCTCGTCCCAGGCCGTCTTCGTGGCCCTCGCGGCGACGCTCCTGCAGGAGGTCATCGCGGACGCCGTCCGTGGGCGGGTGATGAGCCTCTACCTCATGTCGGCTGGCGGGATCATGGCGGTCGCGAACCTGGCCTTCGGTTCGCTCGCGGACCGCTGGGGAGCGCCGGTGCTGTTCTGGGCGCCGGGGGCGCTGTTCGTGGCGATCGTTGCGGCGACGGTGCTGGGCGTGCCGGACCTGCGGCGCACCTACCGGACGGGACGCATGGGAGTGAGGCGCGTGGTGGCCGTGGAGGGCGTGGTGTAGAGGGGCCGACGAGCCGAACGGTCCGCGGCTTAGCCGCCGCGTTCCGCCTCCAGGCGCGCGCGCCGTTCGAGGTTGTACTTCACGATCGGGCTCGGTTCCGAAGGTTGCCAGTCGCGGTAGGCGGTGGCTGTATCGATCGGCCACTCGATCTCCACGTCGAGCCGGAACCCGGGCTCCTTCGCCTCGCGTAGCGCCTGGACTGCCGTCCGAGCGACCGTGAGTTGCATCGCGGGGTCGTTCGGCAAGCCAAAGGCGTGGCCGAACGGGAACTCCACGCCTACGATGCGCGAAAGCCGGAACTTCTCGGCAAGGAACGGCATCATCGTCACGGTGACGGTCGGGATTCCTGCCTCTTCGATCGTACGCGCCAGCACGGGCACGTTTCTGCAGCAGTCCGGTCAGGCAGGGGCAAGCACCAGCGCGTCGACTTCGGCATCCTGGAGGCGGTGCGCGACCTCCGGGCCGTAGCGCGTGCGCCATTCCGCGGCCCCGGCAGACTGGAAGCCCATGAACGCGTAGTTCTCATCGGCCAGCGAGCCGATGGCGCCTTCGGCTTCGAGCGCGGAGAACGCGCGTATCGGCAGCGCAACGTTGAAGTCAATGAGGAAGTCGCGGGTGTTGAGGTGGAGGTGCTCGGCGCCGAGTTCGTCCTGCCGCACGGTGCGCGGGATGACGCGATAGGTCGGGTCGCCCCAGAGGGGATCGCGCCGTTCGCGTTCAACGTCGAAGGGCGGCTGCGTGGCCTTGAGGTACAGCCCGGCGGAGGTGAGGAGTGCGATCCTCGCCTGGTCGACGGGCTTCTTCATGGGCGTCCAGGCGGGCGTTTCGGCCTGGAACCCGACGTTTTCGTAGCCGGCGCGGAAGC
>JBGOVF010000309.1:0-3852 GCA_041477975.1 Tepidiformaceae bacterium | reverse complement strand
CCGGCGAGCGGCCGAGGCGTGGTGCACGTGGGAATCAGCGACGCCGGCGTGGCCGCCGGCCGAGGGGATGGAGCCGCGGTTCGAAGATCGGCGTTTCGCGCTGGCGTTCGCGCGGATCGTGACGCACTACATCAGCCACAACGCGTGGCTGGAGGACGGCGCGTTGCTCGAAGGCGCTCATGTGCTCGCGAACGTGCCGGGTGTGCTGATCAACGGGCGATTCGATTTCCAGGCGCCGATTTCGAACGCGTGGGCGCTCAAGCGGGCGTGGCCGCGAGCGGACCTGGCGATCGTGGATAACGCCGGGCACACAGGTAATGCAGATTTAACGCGGGCGATTGTGAGCGCGACCGATAGATTCGCCGGGGCCGTCCCGCGCGGCGGTTGAGGGGCGGTAGCAGCGCGCCAAGCGAGGAATCGCGGACGGGATGCGAGATGCCTACCCGCGCCCCTTGTGCTGCCGCGCTATCATCGGATTCGTGTTGGGCAAGTTCTGGCGCAAGCGTTCCCCAACGGGTGGCGTGTCGATCCTCGCCGACGACCGGGAGCGGCGGTTGCTGGCGCGGGCGTTTCGCGAACTGGCCGGCACTGGCAATGGAGTTATCTACGACCTGCCGAAGGCGCTGAAGCCCGAGCGGATACCGGGGAGCGTGTTCCTTCGCGGTTCGCCGGCCTGGCGGACGTACCTCGATGCGCGAGAGCAGGCCGATACGGGCCAGCCGGCGATCCTGTTTTCGGCGCGGGCGATGGATAACCAGGAGCGCGCGCTGGTGGTCGATTGGGGCACGTCGTACCCCAACACGTTCTTCCTGCTCGAGCCGCGGGAGAGCGGGAGCGACCTTACCGACCCCGATAACGATGCTGCGCGGCGTATGAAGCATGCGGTGGACGCGACGCTGCCGGTGATGCACGGCGAAAGCAGCCAGGCGGACGGTTGGACGCGAGACACGCCGCTGGGCGAGTTGCTGCGGGAGCTGTTCGGGACGTGGGTGTACTGGAGCGGCCCGGAGCCGTACGGCCAGATCGAAGAGGTGCCGCTCGTGCTGCAGGGGCCCGACGAGACGATCTGGGGGGAGCTGCTGGCGGAGGTGGAGCGCCGGTTCCCGCAACACATGTTCGACCGGGCGCTGGCGTACGTGAACGACTGGGAGCGAGAGCTGCTTGGCGGGCCGGTGCCTCGGGCAAGGTCGGTGTTCCGGACGCGACTGGGGATGCCGATCGTGAGCGACCCGCGGTGCGTGGATCGAGCATTGCGGCGGCTCGTGAACGAAGGACGGATCTCGGTGGTGGGCGCGACGCTGCCGGGGCGGCCGGTGTTCGGGCAGGGGCGGCCTGTGCCGGACGAGGTCTCGGACGAGGAGTTCACGCGGTTTGTGATGCGGTAGCCCTCACCCGCCCGGCCCCCTCTCTCTGTAGGTTTGGGGGGGTTTGGCTGGAATGGCCGCTACTCGAGGCCCAGGAGGCGGGCTGCGTTGGCCCCGGTGATTGCGGTGCGATCGGACTCGGAGAGGCCGGGGACGGCGGCGAGGCGTTCGAGCGGATTGTCGATGCCCATATCGAACGGGTAGTCCGTGCCGAGGACGACCTGGCTGGCGCCGACCTGGGCCACGAGCGTGGCGACGGCTTCCGGTGCGTAGACGAGCGCATCGAACCAGATGCGGCGCAGGTAGTGGCTCGGCTGATGGGGCGTGGAGTGGCTCTCCGGGCGGACGGCGTAGGCGTGATCGGAGCGGGCGATGTAGAACGGGAGGTAGCCGCCGCCGTGGGCCGCGATGATGCGCAGGCCGGGGTAGCGCTCGAGGATGCCGCTGAAGATGAAGTGGGAGAGGGCAACGGTCGTTTCCACGGGGTTGCCGATGACGTTCCCCAGGTAGTGCGGAGCGATACGCTCGCCGAGCGTGCAGCCGAGCGGGTGGATGAAGACGACGGCGCCGAGTTCTTCGGCAGCGGCCCAGAACGGTTCGAGCCCGGGGTCGGCGAGTTCGCGGACGCCGACGCGGGTGGAGATTTCGACGCCGCGCAGGCCGAGGTCCTTGACGGCGTGGCGAAGCTGTTCGACGGCAAGGGAGGGGTGCTGCAACGCGGCGGCGCCAAGGCCAACGAAGTTGGCGGGATTGTCGCGGCAGATGCCGGCCAGGCGGTTGTTGGCGGCTTCGACGAGCTTTTCGGCGAGGGGAGGTTCGGCCCAGTAGTGGTATTGCGTTGGGGAGAGGCTCACCGCCTGCATCTCGATGCCCATCGCGGCCATGTCCCGGAGGCGCGTCGGGATGTCCGTGAGTTTCGGGCCGTACACGTCCGCGAAGAGGTGGCGGTTGTGGTCGTTCGAGGCCCGGGTGCTGGAGCGCGCCTGGAAGGCGGCCTCGGCGGCGCGGCCCGGCTCACCGGCGACCATCTCTTCAACCTCCGGGACGAGGACGTGGGCGTGCATGTCGATCGTTCGTGGCGACATCAGATCACCCCGCGCGCGGCGAAGCCGGCAATATCGGATTCGGAGTAGCCCATTTCGGCGAGGACTTCGTGCGTGTGTTCGCCAAGGTCGGGCGCATGGCGGGGGCCGACGCGGGCGAGGCCATCGATGTTGAGAGGGTGGTTGATGATCAGCCCGGCCGGCACCGAAGGGTCGGTCGGTGCGGCGACCATGTTGTTGGCGACGAGTTGCGGGTCGTGCGGGAGGTCGGTGGTGTGGGCGACGAGCGTTACGGGAACGTTTTCCGCGCGGAACGTGGCCATCCATTCCGCAGCGGTGCGCTCGCTGAAGCGAGCGCGGATCAGGTCGATGAGGGCCACGACGTTGACCATTCGCGCTTCCGGGTCGGCGAAGTGGGGGTCGGCGAGGGCGGATTCGAGGCCGGCGGCGATGAGCATGCGGTCGAGTTCTTCGTGAGTGCGGACCATGTAGAGCTGAAGGAGGCGGCCGTCGCTCGATTCGAAGAGGACGCGGTTGGGAGTCTTCGGTGGTTGCGGCGTGCGGTCCGGGAACGTTGCGCCAACCATCGCCGCGGAGCCCATGCAGGCGTTCGACCAGAGTCCGTTGGCGAGGAGGCTTGTGTGTACTTTGCCGCCTCTGCCGGTGCGCTCGCGCCGCAAGAGGGCGGTGACGATGGACGCGTACATGCTGACGGCGGTCGGGTGGTCGCCCATGCCGGCGACGGACATGCCAGGGGTGACGCCGGGGGCGCGGACCAGGTCCATGAGGCCGGTGCGGGCCCACCAGGCGACGCCATCGAAGCCTTCGAGCTCGGCATCCGGGCCTTCTTCGCCGTAGGCGGTGAGCGAGGCGTAGATCATGCGGCCATTGAGTGGAGCCAGGTCTTCGTAGCGGAGGCCGAGGGCGCGGCGCATGGGGATGGGCTGATTCGTGACGTAGACATCGCAGCCGCGGACGAGCTCCATGAGGATGAGGTGGCCTTCGGGCGACTTGAGGTTGAGCGTGATGCCGCGCTTGTTGCGGGCGTCGCACATCCAGGTGTAGTTGTGGGGGGATTGGGGGGCCGTCGGAGCCGACGGGAGGTAGCGGTAGGCATCGCCGGTGCCTGGCGCTTCCACCTTGATCACGTCGGCGCCGAAGTCCGCGAGGATGGTGGCGGAAACGGGGCCAGCAATCCATGTGCCGACATCGAGCACTTTGAGCCCGGCAAAGAGCAGGTCGGAGTCTTCGGGCATGGAGCGCGCTCCGTCGTTGGGATGGTGCAGGCGGAAGCGTACAGGAGACCGGCCGCCCCGGCTGCGCCCGAATTCCGTAGAATCCGGAGCCGTTGGGGGTGAGCCGCTTGCTCGAAGGCGTACGGGTGGTCGACCTGAGCACGGACGTGGCCGGGGCGTACGGCGCGAAGCTGCTGGCTTCCTACGGGG
>JBGOVF010000376.1:0-3419 GCA_041477975.1 Tepidiformaceae bacterium | reverse complement strand
GTTCTGGCCAGAGCGCTGGAGGCCGCCCGGGTTGACGAAGCTGGCGAGGGCGAGCTGGCCGATCACCTTGTTGCTGCCGTTTGAGTAGATGCCCGAGACCTCGCCCGAGCTGCCGACGGCGAAGCTGACGAGCGCACCGGCGGGGGAGCCGGTCTGGCTCGAAAGATTCACCTGGCTGGCGCCGGCGAATTGGGTGAAGTTGCGGACATCGACCGTAAAGGTGAGCGGGTCGGTCGCGCCCGTGCCCATGGAGGCGAGGCTCATGGTGAGCAGCCCGTTCGTGGCTGGGAGAGCCGTGACCTGCCCGGTTGCGCTGAAGGTCAGGGGCTGCGAGGCCGGAGCCATGGCGTTGTTGTCCATTGCAGTGTTGACGTCGTTGTCATCGAAAAGCCCGGTGACGTCCCAGGTATTGGCGGCCGCGTTCTTGGTGAACGTGAGACGGATGGTGTGGGCGTTGCCAAGCGAGTCGTAGGCAGTGACCGTGGACGTGGCGGTTCCGCCGACGGCCGTGCCGGAATCGAGGTTGCCGGCGAGCACCATGCCGTTCTTAGCGGGCGGCCCGACGATGTCGGTCGTTGGCTGGGCGCTGATCTGCGTGCCAAATGGGATGGCGAGGGCCGTCATCGGAGCCTGGGTGTCGACGTTGCCGGCGGAATCAGCGGTCCAGCCCATGACGTGGAGGCCGGTGACGGGGTTCACCAGGTTGCCTTCGACATCGATATCGAACGCGCCGTCGCGGGTGTAGAAGTTGCGCGTACCATCGGAAACGACGAAGAAGCCGTCACCCTGCACGGCGAAGTCGGTGAGCTTGCCGGTCGACTGGAGCGAGCCCTGAGTCATGATCGAGTCGATGCCGCCGAGGGTCATACCGAGGCCGATCTGGGCGGGGTTCGTGCCGCCGCGGCCGTTCTGGGGCGAGCTGGCGCCCTTGACTGACTGGCCGAGGATGTCCTGGAAGGTGACGCGGCTGGACTTGTAGGCGATGGTGTTGACGTTCGCGATGTTGTTGCCGACCACATCCATGAAGGCCATGTGGTTGCGCATGCCGGAAATAGCGGAGAAGAGTGCTCGCATCATGGTTGGTAACGATCCTTTCTTCGGGCGGCCTCCCGCCCCTGCGGTGAAACGGATCGGGCCTCCGTCGTGCGGACCGGCCCAATGAATTTACGACTTACGATCTGCGATTGCCGAATCCCCAGGGCGGGGCTCCCGGCTTAGGCGATGACGACCGAGTCGATGTTGGTGAACACCTTTTCCTTTCCCGCCGAGGCGTTGAGTGCGGTAACGACAGTGCGGTCGCGCACATCCACGACGACGGCGAGGTCGTCGAGCATCACGACGCTGTTGCGCGAGCCTTTGGCGGCTGCGCGATCGATGGCGCTGTTGAGGCGGTCCAGGCGGCCGGCATCGAGGTCCAGGTCGCGGCGCTCGATGCGCTTTTGGGCGTGGCGGCTGAGATGCACGCCCTGGCCCGCCTGGTGAAGGGCTTCATGGAAGGATGGCCCGGCCGGCCGGACCGGGGCCGCGCCCGGCGGCCGGCCGGCCGCCGGCGCCGCGCCAATCTGCTGAGTGCGGTCGATGGTCACGGTCAGCGGACCTCCTGGATGGTGAAGAGGTCCACGACCTTTCCGTTTACAAGCAGCATGGGAATGCCCGAAGCATCGGTCACGACGCGGTCGACCTTGCCCGTGACTTCGTTGCCGGCGTTCGGGAGGTCTCCCGCGGCGGCGACGACACGGCCGTCGGTGTTCACCGCGACGCGTTGCTGGCTCGTGATCTTCGCGAAGGGGGCGCCGTAGAGTTCGCGCGAGACCAGGTCGCGGGTGACGGCGATGGCATCGACCTGCTTGCCCGTGATGGTCTTGCCGAGCATGCCGGCGGCGCTGCTGAGCTCGTTCACGCCCTGGAGGACTTTCATCCCATCAGCGACCATCTTCATCTGGTTCAGGGCCTCGAACTGGGCCATCTGGGCCATGAAGTCCGAGTCCTTCTGCGGGTCGAGCGGGTTCTGGTTGCGCATCTGTTCGATGATCAGCTTCATGAAGTCCACCTGGCCCAGATCGCCGGACTTTGCGGTGGTCTTGGGCGCATAGGTCGTGTTTTTCAGGCCCGTAACCGGGTCGATGTTCAGTGCCATCGGTGCTTCTCCTAGACCAGGTAGCTGTGGGCGCCGTCGGGGTTGTAGGCCGTGCGAAGCCGGTTGTGGAGTTCGATGGCGGGGGCTTCGCCAGCGCCGAGGATTGCGGCGAACTGGCCGTTGGCAGGCCGTTCGCCACGTTGCTGTTGGTCGCCGCCCTGCGAGTTGTGGGCGCCGTGCCCACCCAGGCCGACGTAGACATCGGTCAAGTTCAGGCCGCGGCTACCGAGAAGGCTCGAAAGGTCGGCCGAGTGGTCGCGAAGGAGGTTCATGGCCTCGGCCCGCTCGGCGTGGACCTCAACGCGGACGTGGTCGCCTTCGGTCTTCACCCGGATGGTTACGGCTCCAAGCTCGGCGGGATCGAGGTGGATGCGGGCTTCGCCGTCCCCGCGGTTAACCTGATCGAGAACGGCGCGACTGACCTGGTGGACCGGTTGTGGGATCTCGGGCGCGGCGGGGGCTGCCGGTGGAATGTCGGTGGTGGGAGCGATCGCCGGGTCGGTGCGCAGTTGGCCGACCGGAGAATTGGCGGAGGCGTGGGCGATGCCTTCGGCCGAAGCGCGTGGATGAACCTCAAGTTCCCCGGGCCTGGGACTATTGTCTTGCTGTGTCCCTGTATTGCCCGGGTTCTGGTGGTTTGCGTTCCCGACGAAGCGGACCACGCTGGACTGGTCGGTGACTGCGGGCGCTGTCCCCGCTTCGTCCGGCGGCGGATCGTCGGCGGAGGGCGGCTTGTCGACGTCTTTGGCGTGGGGCGCGGCCGCAAGAGTTGCCGGGGCCTGCTCAAGGGCCGCGAGGGCGGCGACGCTGGTCGCACCAGCTGGTTGGGTGGCGATCACCGAGGCTTCGTGCGCCACGTCGGCCCGCGGCGCCGGCGCGGCGGGCGCAGCTTCCCGGGCGGCATCGTCGCCGGCGTGCCCGGTGGCTGCCGGCTGGAGTCCCGCGGGTAGACCGGCCGCGAGAGGGTGCGCATCGGCGAAAGCCGGAGCCTCGACCGGCGCCCAACCCGTTGCCGGGGCAACGGAGACGACTTCTATTAGGTTAACCCGCGGGAGGAGCTGAAGGGCGGCCACCGCGGCGGCGAGTGCATCACCGAGAGGGGTGTCAGCCTTGTCGCCTTCCTTCGAGCCGCCAGCAGGCAACGGCAGAGACGCATCGGCGGGGGAGGCATCAAGCGGGGCGTCAGCGGCATTCGCGGGGACTTCGCCGAGCAACGCCTGAAGGAGCGCCGCGAAGACATCGTTGCCGGGGGCGGGCGCATCGGCGGGAGCCGCCGTGATAC
>JBGOVF010000224.1:0-4841 GCA_041477975.1 Tepidiformaceae bacterium | reverse complement strand
GCCTCGGCTTCGAAATCATCACGACCATGGCCTTCGCCCCACATGGCGCGCTCTTCCACGTGATGGGCAAGCGCCTCCGCCAGCCGGCCTCGCCAACCGCCTGACTCCGCTATCCTTACCAGCCATGGCCGAGCCCGAGACCTTCCGTTGCGTCCACTGCAAGAACCAGGTCGATACACTTTCGTTCGGGACCACGCAGCGCAACCACTGCCCGCAGTGCCTCTGGTCCCGCCACGTCGATAACTTTCCCGGCGACCGGAAGGCGGCCTGCGGCAGCCCCATGGAACCGATTGCGGTCTTCCTGGGCAACGGCGGGGAGTGGATGCTCATTCACCGCTGCAAGAGCTGCAACGTGCTCCACGAGAACCGCATCGCGGGCGACGACAGCGTGATGGTGTTGATGGCCATCGCGGCCCGTCCGCTCGCCCGGCCGCCAATCCCGCTCGAGTACCTCTCGTAGCCCTTACAGCGCGAGGCTGACGGGGTTTTCCAGCAGCCCCTGGATCTCCTTGATGAAGCGCGCCCCTTCGGCGCCGTCGGTCACGCGGTGGTCCGCGCTCAGCGCAACCTTCATAACCTTCGCAATTTTCACTTCGCCGTTGCGGGCCACCGGCTGGTCCATCACCGAGCCCACGCCCAGGATGGCCGCCTGCGGCGGGTTGATGATGCCGATCAGGGCCTCCACCCCGTAGGCGCCGAGGTTGGTGATCGTGAACGTCCCTTCGCTGTACTCGTCGGCGCGGAGATGGCCCGATTTCGCGCGGTTCACAAGGTCCTTCGATTCGACGGCAATCCGGCCCAGCGACTTCGACCCACAATCCAGCACCGCCGGCGCAATGAGGCCGTCATCGAGCGCGATGCCGATATCGATGTTGATTCGCGAGTGCATCTTCAACCCGGCTTCCGTGAACTCAGCGTTGAACCTGGGATGGCGTTCCAGGGCAATCGCGCAGGCTTTCACGATGAGGTCGTTGACGCTGACGTGTTGCGCGTCCGTAGCGCTTGCGTTGAGCGTCTCGCGGAACTGCATGGCCGCTGTCATGTCCACGTCGAGCGTGAGGTAGTAGTGCGGCTGGGTCTCCTTCGAAAGCGTCATTCGGCGGGCGATGGCCTGGCGCATCTTGCTCAAGGGCTCCGGCCCGGCAGTCCCGGCAGGCGCAGCGGGCCTTGGCCCCGGAACCGGAACGGCGGCCATCGTCAGAGCGCGGGACGCGGCTGCTGGGGCTGCTGCCGGCGCCGTCTCGCGCGGCGCCGGAGGCGAGGCTATCGCGGCTTCTACGTCCTTACGCAGGATCCGGCCGTCGGGGCCGCTGCCAACCAGCATGGCGATGTCCACACCCGCCTGGTTGGCGATGCGTTTCGCCACGGGCGAGATGCGAATGCGACCGTTCGAAGGCGCGCCCGAGGCAACCACGGCGGGCGCGGGTTCTCGCGCGCGACCCGGTTGCGAGGCCGGGCTGGTTTCGCCCGCCGCGGGCTGGATCGTCCGTCGCGCCGGTGTCTCCGCGGGCGGCTTCCGTTCGACGTCCGGCGCTGCTTCGGATGCCTCTCCCAGGAGCGCGATAACGTCCCCGACGGGAACGACCTCGCCTTCCGCCGCGACCTGCTTGATGAGCGTGCCGCCGTCGTACGCTTCCAGCTCCACCGTCGCCTTGTCGGTTTCTATCTCGGCAATGATGTCGCCGCGCTCAACGCGCTCGCCAACTTGCTTGAGCCAGCGCACGAGCGTGCCCTCGGTCATGTCGGCGCCCATCTGGGGCATGGTCACTTCTAATGCCACGGGCGTCTCCTAGAACATAGCGAGGACTGCGTCCACGACATCCTCTTCCGAAGGAAGTGTCGCGAACTCCAGGTTGCGATTGTAGGGCAGCGGTACGTCCTTGCTGCAGACGCGGGCCACCGGGGCGTCAAGCCAGTCGAACGCCCGCTCCATGATCTGAGCGCTCAGTTCGCCGGCGAACCCGCCGAATCGCCAGTCGTCTTCGACGATCACCGCGCGGTTCGTCTTCTTAACAGACTCCACCACGGTGTCGATGTCCAACGGTCGCAGTGTGCGCAGGTCGATCACTTCGGCGCTGATCTCTTCCTGGGCGGCGAGCATGTCCGCCGCGCGCGTGCCCTGGTGGACGCTCCCTGAGTAACCAACAATCGTCACATCCGTGCCTTCACGCAGCACGTTTGCCTTTCCAAACTCCACGAGGTAGTCGACATCTCCCGGGACCTCACCGCGCAGGGCGTAGTTAGCCGTGTGCTCGATGAAGATGACGGTGTTCTGGTCGCGGAAGGCGCGCTTGAGCAGCCCCTTGGCATCGGCCGGGTTGGAGGGGCAGACCACCTTCAGTCCCGGGAAGTGGGCGTAGAGCCCTTCGAGACTGTGGCTGTGTGTCGCCGCCAGTTGGCTTCCGCCGCCGCTCGCCATGCGGATGACCAGGGGCACGTTTATCTGGCCGTTGGACATGTGGTGGAGCTTGGCCGCGCTGTTCACGATCTGATCCAACGCGAGGAAGCTGAAGTTGATCGTCATCAGCTCGACCATTGGATGGAGCCCGCCCATCGCCGCCCCAATTCCCGCACCGATGATGCCGGATTCAGCGATCGGCGTGTCCCGTACCCGGTGCTCGCCGAACTCCTCCAGCAGTCCCTTGGTCACCGCGTAGGAGCCGCCGTACGCGCCGATGTCCTCGCCCATGAGGAAGACGTTGGGGTTGCGGATCATCTCCTCCCGCAGCGCCTCACGGAGGGCGTCGCGCATGCGCATCTCAACCATCGGCCGGTTCCTTCGTCAGGTGGTCGTAAAGCGTGTCGATACCCGGCTGCGGGCTCGCCTCCGCGAACTCGACGGCCGCGCTCACGGTCTGCTCGACGCGTTCGGCGATCGAGGCCATCTTCTCTTCATCCAGCTGGCCCGCCTCGATCATGTACGCCTTGAGCCGCTCGATCGCATCTCGCTTGCGATACTGCTCGATCTCGTCCTTCAGGCGATAGAGTTCCGGGTCGGACATCGAATGGCCGCGGTAGCGGTAGGTCATGGCTTCGATGAAATACGGCCCTTTTCCGCCACGGCAGTGTTGCACGGCCTTCAGACTCGCTTCGTGTACCGCCAGGACGTCCATGCCATCGACCGACACGGCAGGCATGTTGTAGGCGGCGGCGAGCTTCGGGATATCCGTCGAGAGCGATTCCTTGAGCGGGACGCCCATGCCGTAGAGGTTGTTCTCGCAGAAGAAGACCACCGGTGTCTTCCAGAGCACGGAGAGGTTCAGCGCCTCGTGGAACTCGCCTTCGCCGACGCTCCCGTCGCCGAAAATGCAAAGGACGATGGAGTCTTCTTTCTTGTACTCAGCCGCAAGGCCCAGCCCGACAGCGAGCGGCAGGTGGGCCGTCACGATGGCATAGCCGCCGAGGAAGCCTTTGGTCACGTCGTACAGGTGCATCGATCCGCCGCGGCCGCCGCTGACGCCAGCGGCCTTGCCGAAGAGTTCGGCCATCACCCGGTTCGGATCGAGGCCGCGAGCAAGCGCGTGCCCGTGATCGCGGTAGTGCGTCACGATCTTGTCCTGCTCCGTGAGCGCGTTCACCACACCAACGGCGCACGCTTC
Source organism: Tepidiformaceae bacterium (assembly GCA_041477975.1). GTDB lineage: Bacteria > Chloroflexota > Dehalococcoidia > Tepidiformales > Tepidiformaceae > JBGOVF01. The sequence goes on along the minus strand of JBGOVF010000224.1, from coordinate 1,242 downwards.
CTGGCCGGTGTAGAGGTGCAGGAACCCGCGCACCTTCCCCTTGGTGTACATCTCGCCGGTCTTCTCTTCGAAGCGGCGGATGAGCATCATCTGGTAGAGAAAGAGCCCGAGTTGTTCGGAGCCCAATCCGTGTGACCGCCGCTCTCCCGCCACCTTCGGTTCTGCCTTCACTGTGGCGTTGCTCCTTGTTGTGAGACGACGCGCGCCGACTTCAACCGCGCGATGTGAATCGCGGCGCCATCGACCGCCAGCGCGGCCTCTTTAATGGCTTCGGCAAGCGTGGGGTGCGCATGAACGGCAAAGCCAACTTCGGTCGTGGTCGCTTCGAGGAGAGCGATCATTGTCGCCTCGCCGAGCAGATCGTTGACGTCGTGGCCGATCATGTGGATGCCGAGCACCTGCCCGGTCGGCTCGTCGGCCACGACTTTCACGAAACCCTCGGTCTCGCCGATGGCGATCGCTTTGCCGAGTGCGGTCAGCGGGAACCGGCCGGTCTTCACCTTGAAGCCCGCGCTCTTCGCCTGCTGCTCCGTGTAGCCGATGGAGCCAACCTGCGGCTGGCAGAACGTTGCACGAGGCATCTGGATGTAATCCAGCGCCGGCACACGCTTCCCGGCGATGTGCTCGGCGGCTATGACGCCCTGTGCCGAGGCAACGTGTGCGAGCATCAGCTTTCCGGTCACATCGCCGATCGCGTAGATGCCCTTCACGTTCGTCTGCATTTCGTCGTCGATGCTGATGAATCCTCGCTCAGTCGCAACGCCAACCGCTTCGAGGTTCAGGCCTTTCGTGTGCGGCACGAACCCAACCGCCATGAGGACGAGATCGGCATCGATCGATTGGCTGCCGGTCTCTGTCGAGACGGTGACCGTGGCCTTCTTTCCGCTGACCTCAACAGACTCCACCTTCGCCCTCACGAGACACCTGATTCCTCGCGCCTCGAACGAACGCTTCAGCAACCGGCCGATGTCCGGGTCTTCCAGGGGCACGATCGTGTCGAGCAGTTCGACGATGGTGACCTCCGACCCATAGCTCGCCCAGACGTGACCGAACTCCACGCCAATAGGCCCGGCGCCAATGATTACCACTCGCTTCGGCGGCGTCCGCACCTCGAGCGCTTCTCGGCTCGTGATAACGACTTTACCGTCGACCTTCGCACTGGGTAGCGACCGCGCCGCGGCGCCCGTCGCGATGATGACGTTCTTCGCCTCGTGGGAGGTCGAGCCGCTCGCAACGGTGTGG
>JBGOVF010000126.1:0-6720 GCA_041477975.1 Tepidiformaceae bacterium | reverse complement strand
TGGTTCCTCGGAGCGGGCGGAGCGCCCGCTGGTTTCGTACGAACCGCACTCTACCGGAGGCTCCGGAATCGGGCGAACCCTTCACGCGCCGTGAGAGATCACGAACCACACGGCCAGGCCCGCTCCCGCGAGGCCCGCGGCCGGCGCGGCCACGAGCAACAGGCTCCCGCCTTCCGCCAACCGTTGCAGCAGACCGGCAAACAGCCGTACGAGCTGGACTGCCACGAGCGCCACGAACGCGATAGCGAACGCTCCGAAGAGCCAATCTCGGTAGGCCTCGATGCCGATCCCCGCGATCGTCTTGGGGACGAACTCTTCGAGCGTGCGGCCACCCAGCTGCACCGCGTCGATCCCGCGGAACGATGCATTGCCCAGCAGCCAGGCGCCGATATCGGCGCTCCAGAAGCGGAGGGCAACCACGAAGAGGACGATTCCAAGATAGAGGGGCGTCTGTCGGAGGAGCACGAGGTTGCGGTGGCGGCGGCCGCCATGGACCATCGTCTCCACTGCGCCCCTGATTTTCGGCAGCGAGCCCGTGGTAAACGCAACCTTCTGCGGATCGATGGGCGCGCTGGCCAGTTCGTCCGCCGCTACCAGGTGGACGATCCGCGACATCACCTCTTCGCCGTTCTCCCAATAGCCGAAATGGTCGGTCAGCGGGAAGTCATCGTTGACCACGCGCAGTGCGACGAACGGAGGGCGCGTGGCGGCGCGCGCGCCGGGGGACCACGGGCCGGGACCACAGATCCTGTCGACCATCCGGCGTGGCGCGGGGCCCTGGGGCCCTGGGTCGTAGCGGGCGTAGATGTTCAGCCAGTTCACGAACCCACCGATGGGCCTGTCCCAAAAAGCCTCCTCGCGACCGTCGCTCGAGCGTCGCATGTTGTATGCGAGGTTGAGCCCGCTCCCGGCTGTCACCCAGTTGATCCGGGCCGGACGTGACAGCCCGGGCCCCAGCGGCTGGCGCATGAAGTCGCGGACCTGCGTAGCGAGTGCGTCGAACGAGACGACAGCCCCGCCCGAGTGGGCCACGACAGTCACGGTCGTATAGCCGTTGAACTCGTCCTCGCGGTTGCGCGTCCTCTGGACCCCCTCCGCGGAGAGCATCGGCCAGAGCGCTCGTGAGACCTCGTTCGAGGCGGAGGCAAGGGCGAACCGGCGCGTGGTCGTCGCCTGCTGGTCGCCGATGGTACGTACAAGCAGGCCGGCGATCTTCCGCTGGATTTCGCCGACCCGCGCCGGGAGCAGAAAGGTCAGCGGCATCAGCAGGAAAAGGTAGAGCGGGACGATGATCACCAGGCCGGCTGCAAAGACGACGAGATACCCGATGGTGACCACCAGCCAGACCACCCAATCGGCCAATGCCTTCCACCACCGCGGGCGAGCGGCCAGCCAGACGCCTTCGTCAGCTTCCTTCACGCGGTTGCCGTCGGCGCCCAGCGGTCTGCCACAGAGATCGGCGCGGCCGAACCAAACGTGGTCCAGGCGCGAGCGGGCGAACGCCCTGAGAAACGGCCGGAGGATCACGTAGCGGAACGTGGACCAGAGCAGCGTGACGCCAGCCACGACAGCCCAGAAGAGCACCGTCTGAGCGCTGCTGGGCGAGAACGTGCGCGTCCACCAGGCCTCGCGCACGTGCCAGTGTTCCGTGACGGTACCGGCCGCGGGGTCGCGTAGTTCGAGTGTCGCCCAGCTCGTCGTACCCACGTCTGGTTCGTTGCGGGCCACCACTTCGACGTTCTCGGAGCCAAGGGCGTCGCCGAGGAAGGAGGCGAGGGGCTCGACGAAGGAGTCGAGGTAGTCGCCCTTGGCGCTTTCGCCAACTCCGTGGACGACCACGATTCCGCGGTGAATCATCCTGCCTCCAGGGCGGCCGCGCCCCGCCCAGAAACGCCAGAAGGGCGTCTCGCACCATTGCTGGTGTGAGACGCCCTCTGGTTGTTTGGAGGTAGTCTATCGGGGCCCCTGGTGCGCTGCCGGCCGGCTGCCTTGCGGCTGCCGACCACCCCGCTGCCGTGCACCGTACGCGACGCGAACCCTTGCGGGTCCGGGGGCTTGCCGGTGGCTTCCTTACGGCGCCTTCCCTGGTACAACCCCATCGCTGGCAGTTGCCTGCCGGCGACCTCGCCCCGGTGGCCATTTCGAAGGCCGGAACCTTCTCATTGGCCTTCGGCGATTCCAGGCCCGAGGGCCTTTCCCCGCCTGCGGTGGCTCCCGACCACCCCGCCTCCAACGACGCGAAATGTATCGGCCTGCCGGGGCTCTGACCAGCTACTTATGACGACTCCAGACACCCTTCACAAAGGCTTGATGGAGCCCGCCGATTATCGTCGCAAGTCGATTCTGGGGACGTGATGGGCCCGGGTTGGGGCGGGCGGGGCTTATGTCGGAGTGGCGCGGGTGCGAGCGATGGCGATGCGAAGCGCTACGGTTCGAAACGCGCGATGCCAAGCGCCGGCCGGAATCCGCGGTCGTAGCTGTAGATCCCATCGAGGCTCTGCCGCAATACGTGTTGAACCGAGAGGCAGTCCTCGAAGTCCAGGTTCGTGGCCTCGTAGAGATCGAGGGCGGCAAGTACTGAAGTCTTGTGATCCATGTGGAGGCCGCGGGTAAGTAGCAAAGGGCGGAGGAGGGCCACGAGTTCCGCGCGCTGCCGCCTGTAGAGTCTGGGCGACGTCATCACGAAGATAACCTCCGCGACCACAGACTCGCCGGTCGCAAGAGAAACGTCACCGCGTTCCGCTCGCTGGAACAGTTCCGCACACCGCTCCGCCTTCGAAATATCGTCCCAGGCAAGCGCCCGCATGAAGATGTTCGCGTCGACAAACCTCGTCAGGCTTTCTTCAGCCATCGGTCCGCGCGCTCCTCTTTCGCGATGCGCATGACTTCCTCCAGGGGAATATCGAGCGGCGGCACTTTGCCGACTACATCCCGAACACGTAGGCCATATTTCTGGAGCCGCGCGGTCCCGTCCTCTACGACGAACTCCACGCGGTCGGACGGCTTCAAACCCAATTCATCGCGCACCGCCTTCGGGATCGTGACCTGCCCCTTACTCGTGATCGTCGTAATACGTCCCATGAAAGTCTGACTCCCCCGCCCAGTAATACTAGCAGACACGCCGCAAGCTCAGCTCTTCGCCCTTCGCTCTTCACTCCGCTATCCTCCGCGGCATGCCCATTCCTCCTGGGTCCCCCGGCGCGGCGGCGCTGTACGAATGCGACGCCCTGGTCGTCGGCGGCGGGATAGCCGGGCTCGCCGCGAGCGTCGCCGCTGCCCAGGCCGGCGCCCACGTCATCCTCATCGAGAAGGCGCCGCCGGCCGGCCGCGGCGGCAACACGCGTTTCGCCGATGCCCAGATGCGCTTCCCCCACGAAGCAGACGAATTCGGCGGGCGGGACTACAGCGCCGACGAGATGTACAGCGACCTCATGCGCATCTCCCGAGGCCGCGCGAACACGGAGCTAGTGCGCGTGCTCTGCGACAACGCCCGCGAGACGGCCGAATGGCTCACGGGGCTTGGGCTCGAATGGGAGGCTGGCTATCCGCACACAGCGGGGTACCGCCGCAGCCCGAAGTCGGGCGGCGCGGGGCTGGTGGACCTTCTGTTCCGGCGGTTCGAAGGGCTGGGCGGCGTGGTTTCGTACGAGACCGGCGCGACCGACCTCATCGTCGATGCCAACCGGCGCATCGCTGGCGTGCGCGCGGCCTCGCCGGAGGGCGTGGTCGACATCCAGGCGAAGGGCGGCGTGATCCTGGCCTGCGGCGGGTTCCAGGCCAACGTGCAGATGCGCGTGGCGCACCTGGGCCGCTTCGCCGATTCGCTCATCCTCCGCGGCAGCCGCTATAACACGGGCGAGGGGCTGATGATGGCCATCGCCGCCGGGGCGAAGCCGGCCGGCCAGTGGGGCGACTACCACTCCGCCGTGCTCGATGCCCGCTCACCCAAGATCGAGTGTGGGGTGACCGCCCTCTACAACTACCAGATGGGCATCTTCGTCGACACCCAGGGGAAGCGGTTCCTGGACGAAGGCGAAGACTTCCGCGACCACACCTACGTGAAATTCAGCAAGTACATCGTGGAGCAGGCGGGCGGCGAGGCCTGGTGCCTGTTCGACCAGCAGGCCTACCAGCGCGAGGAGTTCGCGCGCGCCTGGCGCCCCGTCGGCCCGCCGCTGCAGGCGGATACACTGAAGGAGCTGGCGGGGATGATGGACGTGCCAGCTGAAGAGCTGCTCGACACGGTCGGCAGCTACAACGCCGCCATCCAGCCCGGCCCGTACGACCTCGACCGCCTGGACGGCAAGCGCACCGCCGGGATCTTCCCGCCGAAGAGCAACTGGGCGCTGCCGCTGGACCATCCGCCCTACATCGCCATCCCGGTGACCGGCGGGATCACGTTCACCTTCGGTGGGATCGAGTGCGACACCACGGCGCGAGTGATCGATACGCGGGGAGTGGTGATGGAGGGCCTCTACGCGGCCGGCGAGCCAATGGGCGGCATCTTCTACTACAACTACCCCGGCGCGAGCAGCGTCATCCGCGGAGCCGTCTACGGCCGCATCGCGGGGACCGACGCGGCCCGGCGGGCGTTGGCCTGAGGACTGAGGACTCTAGCCGTGACGACGAGCCACGGCCGGTTCGCGTTGCCTCGCCCCTGGGCTTCGGGCACAATGCACGACAGATGTGTACTCGCCCCGCGTTCCTCTGATTCGCGCTGTTTGAATGAAGCGCCGGCCGGTCCGCTGTGCGGGCCAGCCTGATTCGGATCGCCCGATCCGTTGAGGAACCGTACATGTCTCGCCATGATCGCCGCCCCGTAGAGGGCCGTGTTTTGTCTCAGCATTTGCTCCGCGATGAGAAGGTCGCCCAACGAATCGTCGCCGCGAGCGGTCTGGCTCCGCCGGACACGGTCTATGAGATCGGGCCCGGCAGCGGTGTCCTGACCACCGCCCTAGCTCGCAGGGTGAAGCGCGTCGTTGCGATCGAACACGACCGCACCCTCATCGGCCCGCTGCGGGAGCGCTTCTCCGACTGGGACAACGTCGAAGTCGTCCATCATGACTTCCTCCGCTATCCGGTCCCGAAGACGGATTCGTACAAGGTCGTAGGCAATCCTCCGTTCGCATTGACGTCGCCGCTGCTGCGGCACCTGCTGTCACTCCCGAACCCGCCGGCTGAAGCCGTCCTCGTCCTACAGGCGGAAGCAGCGCTGCGATGGGCGGGCGTGGTACACGAATCCGTCGTCTCCGTTGTCGCGAAAGTGCGGTTCAGGTTCGAGTTCCGGCTTGCGTTGCACCGGCGCGAGTTCGCACCGAGGCCGGCCGTGGATTGCGCGCTGCTGGCGATCGTGCGCCGGCCCACTCCGCTCCTGGGCGCGGCCGACGAACGCCGCTTCGCCGAGTTCGTGGCCGCTGGCTTCGGGCGCGGCCGCGGCTCTGCGCGGAAGAACCTCGAAAAGGTCATCGGTTACGAACAGTTCAAAGCCTTCGCCAGAGGCGCCTGCCTCCCACTCGACGCAGCCCCGGGCGAGCTGGGCGTCGAGGATTGGCTCGCGCTGTTCGCGCGTGCGAGGCGAATGTGAGTCATCAAGGAAGGCGGACCCCCGCGGCCGACCGTAGTATGACGCTGCCACGTCAGTGGCCACCCGGCGGCAAGCAGCCTGGCCGGAATCGGTGCCCCGCCCGCTAACGCCCGGCAACCGATGGCCGGCGGCAGCCTGCCGCAGTAACTGGGGGAAGCGTGGCGGACGACCTATTCGAGCGCGCGGCAGCACTGCGCCCTTTCCTCCTCCAGCACCGCGAAGCAATCGAAGACGCCCGCCGCCTCAGCGATCAAGTCGCGGCCGCGGTCGGGGCGGCCGGGATGTTCCGTGCTGGCGCTCCGGCTTCGGTGGGCGGCGACGAAGCTCCGATCGTCGAGCAATTGCGCGCCTGGGAGGAGCTGGCGCGCGCCGATTCGGCCGTGGCCTGGTGCGCGTACAACAGCGCCGCCATGGGATTCGCCGCGCCCTTCTTGTCGCCCGAAGCGCGCGAGGCGATCTACGCCGACCGCGACGCCTGCTTCGGCTTCTCGGGCGTGGATGGCGGCAGCGGCGAGCCTTCGGCCGGGGGCTTTGCAGTCTCGGGGAAGTGGCCGGTGGTGAGCGGCTGTCACGTCAGCCCGTGGTTCCTGCTGGCTTGTCGTCTGCACCGCGAACCCGGTCGTGAAGCGGAGCCGGCGATGGTCGTCGTCCGGTGCGAGGACGTGATTATCGAAGACACCTGGCGAGTGGGTGGCATGCGCGGCACCGGTAGCAACGCGATCCGGGTGGAGGGCGCTGAGGTCCCGCCGGGCTTCGTCTGGTGGCCGGGCGCGCAGGCCGAGCATGGCCCCTGGCAGCGCATCCCGTTCCGTACCGCCGTCAGCCCGTCCGGGGCGGCGGTCGCGCTCGGTGTGGCGCAAGGCGCCATCGACGCTCTCGCCGAAGTGGCGGCCCGGCGCTACTCCGCCACCACGAAGAACTTCCTGCGCGACCAACCGCCGGTGCAGGACGCTATCGCCGAAAGTTCGGGGCTGCTCGCGGCAGCGCGCGCAGGGTTCCATCTCGCCGCCGAACGGCTCTGGACGTGCGCGGTCCGCGGAGAGGACAACATCCGGGCGCGGGCGGACTACTGGGCGTCGCAGGCGCCCGTGATGAAGGCCTCGATCGCGGTCGCGGGGCAGATGTACGAGGCCGGC
>JBGOVF010000341.1:0-3651 GCA_041477975.1 Tepidiformaceae bacterium | reverse complement strand
GTAGCCCTTTGGACGCAACTGGTCTTCGAGCGCAGGCCCAAGCACGCCTGCCTGGATGCGCGCCGCGCGGGACGTCTCGTCCAGCTCGAGCACGCGGTTCAGACGGGCAAGGTCGATGGAGACGCTGGGCCGGCCGTCGTCCGGCGGTTCGACGCCGCCAACAACGGATGAGCCGCCCCCGTACGGGATTGCCACGATGTTGCCCTGGCCACACCACTCCAGCGCGGCGATGACCTCGGCTTCCGTTCGGGGGTAGGCGACCACGTCCGGTGGGTTGGGGAACTGGCGATTGAACGCGCGCACGGTATCCCGAAAGCTCTTGCCGTAGGCGTGCGAGGCGCGGTCGTGCGCATCCGTCGTGCAGAAGGCGGCCAGCGCCGCCGGCGCCTCCACACGCGGCTTCCTCAGTGACAGATCGGCCACCGTCGGGACAGGCGGCGCTTCAATCATCGTGTTGTAGCGCTTGGAGAACCGGGCGGCCTGGGCGTCGCGCTCACCGGCCGAAGGTTCATCGGTGGTGAGGCCCCAGCCCCAGAAGCTGCGTCGCGCTGCCATAGGTTCGTCCCTCCGGGCGCCTATCCTACGCTGCTCACAAGCTCTGTAGCCGCGGCCCAATTGGGCCGCACGTGCCATGCAACATCGAGATGCCACCCCATAAGCCAACCCTCGACCCTCGGCCTGCTACGCTCGCCGGATGCACGATGTCGTCGTCGTTGGCGGGAGCCTCGCCGGGGCGGCGACCGCCATTCACCTGGCGCGGGCCGGCCGCAGCGTCATCCTGCTCGAGCGCAACACGAGCTACCGGCGCAAAGCCTGCGGCGAAGGGTTATTCCCGAGCGGCGTGCGGGAGCTGGCGGCGCTTGGGGTGCTGGATGAGGTCGCACCGCACGCCGGAAGGCTCGACGGCGTGCACTTCCACGCCGGCACGGCAGTCGCCGCTGCCCGCTTCGGAGGAACGTCGTCTCCCCCTCTCCCGCGCAGTCGGGAGAGGGGGTCGGGGGGTGAGGGCCTCGGCGTGCGGCGCGAACTCCTCGACCCCCTCCTCCTCGCCCGCGCGGAGGCTGAAGGCGTCGAGGTCCGCCGTGGCGTTACGGCGCGCGGGCTCATCATCGAAAACGGCCGTGCCTCGGGCGTCCGCACCACGGCGGGCGATGTCCTCGTATCGGTCATCGTCGCAGCGGACGGACTTCACTCCCGCCTCCGCCGCCAGGCCGGGCTGGAGGCGCCCCGGCGCGGCAACCGCTACGGCGTGAGCGCGCACCTCCTGCTTGCGACGGAGCCGGCACCGGTCGTAGACGTGTTCTTCGAAGACGGCTACGAGCTGTACATCACGCCGGTCGGCGGGCGGATCGTGAACGCCGCGCTGTTGCTGCGGCGAGCCGGGATGCGCCGGTTCGCCGGTGACCTCCCCGGCGAGTACGAACAGCTCATCAGGGGACACCGGGCTATTCCGGCGGGTTCGCGCGTCATCGATGAACCAGTGGCGGCAGGGCCGTTCGCCGTCGCGTGCAGGCGAGCGTGGCGCGCGAACGTCGTCCTGGCGGGCGATGCCGCAGGCTTCTTCGATGGGATCAGCGGCGAAGGCATGTCCCGCGCGCTGACATCGGCGCGCGACTGCGCCACGGCGGTCGACGCCTTCCTGCGCGACGGGGACCACGACCACTTCCGCCGTTACGACGCTCGACGGCGGGCGATGGTGCGCAACTCCAACCTGCTCGCGCGCCTCTCTCTGGCGCTTGGCTCGCGGCCGGCGCTGGCGCAATTCGCGGTCCGCAATCTTGGCCGGCGCCCGCAGACGTTCACGAAGCTCACCGCGATCAATTCCGGTGAGCGCGGGCTCAGCGCGCTGCGACCACGGGATGTCTCGGCGCTGCTCCTCGGCCTCTAACGACCGACTGAGTAGCCCGCGTCTCCCCCTCTCCCGCGCAGTCGGGAGAGGGGGTCGAGGGGTGACGGCAGGATGCCGCGCGCGCGTATGGCCGAGCGGCCAGCCCCTCATGCCTCAAGCCTCGAACCTCCCCGGTATCCTTTACGTCAACGTTAGAGTTCGCATACACTGAACCCGAATCGCCTTCGAGAAAGCGCAGCATGAAAGTCCTGGTCCGGTTGATGGGGTACCTGAAGGGCCACAAGGGGCCCGTCGCGTTCGGGTACCTCGGCCTTTTCGGCTCCATCGCCTTCGGCGCGCTCACGCCCTGGATGCTGAAGTGGGCCATCGACTCCGGCATTGGCGGAGGGAGCAAGCGCACGCTCCTCTTCGCCGGCCTGGCCATCGTCGGCTTCAGCATCGGCAAGGGCATTTGTTCGTACGTCCAGTCGTACATGGGCGAAGTGATCGCCCAGAAGGTCGCGTTCGATATCCGCCGCGACTTCTACGAGCGCGTGCAGTCGCTCAGCTTCTCGTTCCACGACCAGATAGAGACGGGCCAACTAATGTCGCGCGCGACCGCGGACGTGGAGAACTGCCGACAGTTCCTGAGCATGGGCCTGCTCCGCGCGGTCTACACGTTTGGGCTCTTCATCGTCGTCGCGGCGATCATGCTGGCGACCAACTGGCAGTTCGCGCTGCTCACGTTCGTGAGCATCCCGCTGGTCGGCGTCGTGGCCATCTACATGTCCAGCAAGACGCGCCCGCTCTGGAACGAAGTCCAGCAGCAGGTGGGCGTGGAAACTTCGGTGCTGCAGGAGAGCATCACGGGCATGCGCGTGGTGAAGGCGTTCGCGCAGGAGGAGCGCCAGTTCCAGCGCTTCCAGGAGGCGAACTGGCGCGTGCGCGAAAAGAGCCTGGCCGCAAACCGGATCGCGGCCTTCAACCAGCCGTTCCTCACGTACATCCTCAACGGCATCACGCTGATCATCTTGCTCTACGGCGGCCACCTGGCCATGGGCGGCACGCTCACAATCGGCACACTGGTCGCGTTTGTTGAGTACCGCGGGCAACTCGCGGCGCCGGTTCGCACGCTCGGGTTCCTCGTGACGATGGGCACGCGCGCGGCCTCCTCCGGCCAGCGCATCTTCGAAATCATCGACACCGTCTCCGAAGTCTCCGAACGGCCCGGCGCCACTCCGCTCGAGACCGTGACCGGCCGCGTCCGCTTCGAAAACGTCTCGTTCTCCTACTCGCGACGCGCGCCCGTCGTGTACGAAGTCGAAATCGACGCCCAGCCCGGCGAGACGATCGCCATCCTCGGCTCGACCGGGAGCGGGAAGAGCACGCTGCTCAACCTCCTCCCCCGCTTCTACGACGTCACGGACGGGCGCATCACCATCGACGGCGTCGACGTCCGCGACGTCCAGCTCGAATCGCTCCGGCGCAACGTCGGCGTCGTCCTGCAGGAGGTCTTCCTGTTCACGGCGACGATTCGCGACAACATCGCCTACGGAAAGCCCGACGCGACGCAGGAGGAAATCGAAGAGGCGGCCAAGATCGCGCAGATTCACTCGTTCATCGCCTCGCTCCCCGATGGCTACGACACGTGGGTGGGCGAACGCGGGATGACGCTTTCCGGCGGGCAGAAGCAGCGCGTGGCAATCGCCCGGATGCTGCTCCTCGACCCCCGCATCCTCGTGCTTGATGACTCAACCTCCGCCGTCGACATGGAGACCGAGTTCCTGATCCAGCAGGCGTTGGCGAACCTGATCAAGGGCAGG
>JBGOVF010000244.1:0-4509 GCA_041477975.1 Tepidiformaceae bacterium | reverse complement strand
GCATCCAGCGGACAGAAGGACGTTCGGGCGACTACCAGGGAAGGGTGGTATCGCGCGAGAGGGCAAAGCGGGAGTTGGACTGGGAGCCGACGACATCGTTCGAGACCGGACTGCGGCGCACCGTGGACTGGTTCGTGGAGCAATGGGCACCGGTACCAGCGCAGTCGTAACCCGGCCAGGGGCGCCAACGCGCCAGCCGCGGCGAATCGCCGTCATGCCCGCCTGCAACGAGGCGGCGACGATCGTTGGCGTCCTCGATGACCTGGTCGATCGCGTCGACCGGGTCGTCATCGTCAATGACGGCTCGGTGGACGACACGGGCCCGATCGTCGACCGCTGGGCCGCCAACCAGCCCAAAGCGACCGTGATTCACTTTCCCGAGAACCGCGGCCTTTCCGCGGCCCTTCGCGCCGGATGGGACCGTGTCGGTAACATGCTGGCGGCCGGCGAACTCCGGCCTGACGACGTCGCGTTCTCGATCGACGCCGACGGCCAGCACGAGCCGGCGGCGATCGACGGGATGATCGACCACCTGGTCGAGAACGACTGCGACTGCGTTATCGGGATGCGCGATCTTGGCTACCACGGGCGGTACAAGCGCATCGGGAACCACGTGATGACGCTGATTGCACGTGCCTGTGGCGGCTTCCGCTTCGAAGACGTGGAAAGCGGCTACCGTGTCTTCCGCATCGGCCCGCTGCTGGAAGCCCAGCAGTACTACGAAGGCTACAAGTACAGCGAAACCGTCGAGGTCGCGGTCATCCTGGCGCGGCTTGGCTACAAAGTCTGCAACAGCTACCCCGTTGCTATCCCCGTGGCGCGTACCCGGACGCGCTTGAGCGATGCCGCCATCGATGCGATCTGCATGCCGCTGGCCTGGTATCGGCTCGCCTGCGTCCGCAACGTGCCGCGCCAGTATTGGCCAACCACGCTCATGTGGGCCGCGCCCGCCGTGCTCGTCGCGACCGCGGTCGCCCTGCTGGCGACGCTCGCCCACCCCTTCTACCTCGGCGACGACAGCGCGCAGTCCTACGCCCACGTCTGGTACATCTCCCAGACCGTCTTCGAACACCACCACCTCACCCTGCGCATGTCCGTGCTGGAAGATGGGAAGGCACTGCTTTTTCCGTACGCGTTCATCCCGTGGGTGGGTGCGGCGATCGTCTATCCGCTCCTTGGCGATTGGGGCGTGACGCTGGTGTTCGTCGCCGGCATCGTCGCCATGCTGTTCGCGCTGCGCTGGTTCCGGCCGGCGTTCGCCAACCCGGTGTTGCTGGCGCTGTTCCTTGTGAACCCGCTGCTCTGGAACGGCATCACCCAGTTCCAGATGCCGACTTTCTGGGCGTTCGCGCTGGCATTCCTCGGGATGGGCTTCTTCGAGCGCAAACGGCCGGTGGTGGCCACGTCCCTGTTGGCCGCCTCGGTTGTCGCGCACCCAATGATGGGAGCCGGAGCCATAGCGGTGTACGCGGCGTTCGAATGGATTCGTACGCGCACCGCACCGTGGCGCTTCGTCCGCGTGGGCGCGGCGGCGCTCGTTGTCGGCTCGCCGGCCGTCGTGATGCTCCTCAGCACGCCGCTCGTCGCCGAGGCGCGCCCCCTGATCGTGGCTGCCAGCACGCTGGACAATGTGCGTCGCCTCTCGGTGCTGTTGCTGGCGCTCCTCCTCCCGGCGCTCGGCGATCGGCTCTGGCGTTACCAGCACACGGTCTTCGGAACTGGTGTTGCCGCAACGGCCGCCCTGATGTTCCTCGTCCCGCCGTCCGGGCTTTGGCAGGAATCGTCGCCGCAGTTCGCGGGCTACCTCCAACAGGCGCCGGTCGAGCAGCGGGTGTCGTACCGCGTCATGGTCCAGAACAACCGCGAAGACGGGATGGTGGAATTCCTCAAGGCGAAGGCCGTTCTTTCGAACGAGTTCTTCACGGAGAGCGAGCATCGCCAGAAGTTTCATTCGCTCGATTCGTACGAATGCATGCTGGCAACACGCCACGTCGGCCACGTGGTTATGACGAAGGGGTACCTCAAACGCTACGGCGGGAGCGAGCTGAGCCGGCTGGCGGAACTGGAACAAGCCGGAAGGGCGCAGCAGGAGTACTCAGGGCCGGATGGCGTGGTCGCGTACCGCGTCATGCCGCGTTCGGAACTGGCGAAGGGGTCGTTGCGTGAGTGTCGCCTCTAGCGCCGAAAGGTTGGGCTTCATGCCGCGCCTGAGCACGCTGCGCATCCTTGGGAGCGCGTTCCTGCTGGACCTGTTGGCCGTGTCGTTCGTGTTCGTGTTCGGGAGCGCGTACCTGCTCAACCGGTTGAATGCGCCTCCCGCCTACCCGGGCTACGCCCTGGCGGTCTACGGCGGCGTGAAGCTGATCGTGGCGCCGCTCGGCGGCTGGTTGCTGAACAAAGCGGGCGCCCAGGTGGGCGTGGGTGTCAGTCTCGCGCTGACCGCGGCCGGCATCCCCATCGCCCTGCGCTCGGGCAGCGCGGCCGGGTTCCTGGTCTGCGTCGCATTCCTCGCTGCGGGCGTGTCGCTTGCCTGGCTGGCGGTGTTCGCCGTCGCGGGACGCGACACGGAGGCTACGGAGCACGGCCCGTTGGGGGCCTGGATGGGCCTCACCGCGGTCGCGGCTACCGGTGCGGCGCTCGGCGTGGGCTCGCTGCTCGCGACCGCACACTCGTTTTCGCCCGCGGCGATCTTCGCGCTTGGCGTCTCGGTCGTCTTCGCGGCGCTCCTTCTCGGCGCCGGGACCACGGTCGCGCGCGAGGCGCTCACACCGGCGCGGTTGGATTGGACGCGGGCCGGCGAAGGCGTAGCGCCGCTGGGGGCGGTGCTCTTCGCCCATTTCGCGGTCACCACCGGCGCGGCGGCGATCTTCATCCCGTTTCTCCTCCGCTCGCTCGGCCTGCAGACGCACTGGGCACTGGTGGTAGTCGCTCCGGGCGGCGCTTTGGCCGCAGCGACGATGCTCTGGAGCGGGCGTCACACGCTGAAGGGCCGGAGATTCGCGCTTGCGGGGCTGTTCTACATCGCGGCGGCCGTGGCGCTCATCGCGGCCAGCCCCGTCGATGAGCCCTGGCTGGTAGCGGTCATCGCAGCGCCGCTGGTGGCGGGCTTCGCCGGCGTGGTGCCGCAGGTGAATGCGGCCGTGCTCGGGGTGTCGCAGCGTGCGGCCGGCAAGGGGGGTGCGCTTGGCTGGGCATTCCTCGCCGAAGGTTTGGGCGCCGTCGCCGGGCCGTTGGCGGCGGGCGGGGCGATCTCACTGATCGGGATCCGGGCGAGCCTGGCTGGCGCCGGGCTCGTCGTGGCCGCACTCGCGGTCACACTGACCATTGCAGGAAGGACGAAGTGGTTGCCATGAACGAGATTCAGAGATTCCCAAAACGGGTGATTGTGACCGGCGGGGCCGGCTTCGTCGGCTCCCACGTGGTCGAACGGCTTCTTGCGGCCGGGAGCCGCGTCCTCGTGATCGACAACCTTTCGACCGGCCGCCAGCGGAACCTCGTCGACGGTTGCGAGTTCTTCGAAGGCGACATCGGCGGGGCGGAGCTCTGGCAGGTGGTCTCGAACTTCAAGCCAGACGCTGTGGTCCACGCGGCCGCGCAGGCCTCGGTGCCGGTTTCGATGGAACAGCCGCAGCTCGATGCGCGCACGAACATCCTCGGCGGGATCAACCTGGCACAGGTCGCGATGACGATCGGCTGCGAGCAGTTCATCTACATCAACACTGGCGGGGCGCTCTATGGGAACCCGCGCTACCTGCCCGTTGATGAAGACCACCCCGTCGAGCCGCTCAGCCCCTACGGGCTCGCGAAGTGGACCATGGAGCGCTACCTGGAGCTCCTCCTCCCGGCGGCCATCGACCTCAAGGTCCTCCGCCTCGCGAACGTCTACGGCCCGCGCCAATCGGTCGATTCGGAGGCGGGTGTGGTCGCGACGTTCGGGCTGCGCATGCTGCGCGGACAGCCGGTGGTGATCCATGGCGATGGCGAGCAGACGCGCGACTTCGTCTACGTCGGCGATGTGGCCGATGCCTGCCTGCGGGCGTTGGGCACGGCCGGGCGTTTCGTCGTGAACATCAGTTCGGGGCAAGCAACCTCGGTAAATGCACTCGCCAGAGAGATGGTTGCGATGACCGGCTACCACTTCGCACCGGAGATTGACGAACCTCGAGCCGGCGACATCCGCCACAGCGTGTTGAGCAACCGGAAGGCGGCGGAGGTCCTCGGGTGGGCGCCGGCCGTGGCGCTGGGCGAAGGGCTCGAGCGGACGCTGGCGTGGTTGCGCCAAGAAATCGCGGACGAGGGACGGCCCGCGGTTAGCCCCCAATCACGGCTCAGGACTGCCGCAGCCCCGACGTAGACGACGGAGTCGCGGGTAGGGATTCTGTCCGTGGCCACTTATGCCATGCAACATCGTCAGCTTCGCGGCGCATTTCGATGGCGCCCGGCGCCAGCGGCCACAGAGGGGCCGCGACTCCGCGTGGGCCGGCTTTCACAGCGGGCGTACCGCGGCGT